>NZ_JBHXRM010000063.1:0-36824 GCF_042716895.1 Streptomyces sp. NPDC058653
GGCCGGCGCGGATGTCGTCCGCGCCGGCCCACCGGCTTCTCCCGTTCGGCGACCACGGGTCACTTCTTGCGGCCGCGCTTCTCCCGCACCCGTACGGAGATGTGGATCGGCGTGCCCTCGAAGCCGAACTCCTCGCGGAGCCTGCGCTCCACGAACCGCCGGTAGCCCGCCTCGATGAAGCCGGAGGCGAAGAGCACGAACCGGGGCGGCCGGGTGCCCGCCTGCGTACCGAAGAGGATGCGGGGCTGCTTGCCGCCGCGGATCGGGTGCGGATGCCCGGCGACGAGCTCGCCGAGGAAGGCGTTGAGCCTGCCGGTCGGCACGCGCGTCTCCCAGCCCGCGATCGCCGTCTCGATCGCGGGGACCAGCCGCTCCATGTGGCGCCCGGTGCGCGCCGAGACGTTGACGCGGGGCGCCCACGCGATCTGCGCCAGCTCGGTCTCGATCTCGCGCTCCAGGTAGTAGCGGCGCTCCTCGTCGAGGGTGTCCCACTTGTTGAAGGCGACGACGAGGGCGCGGCCGGCGTCGACGGCCATCGTGATGATGCGCTGGTCCTGGACGCTGATGGACTCGCTCGTGTCGATCAGTACGACGGCGACCTCGGCCTTCTCGACGGCGGCGGCCGTGCGGAGCGAGGCGTAGTAGTCGGCGCCCTCCTGGAGGTGGACGCGGCGCCTGATGCCCGCCGTGTCCACGAACTTCCAGACCTTGCCGCCGAGTTCGATCAGCTCGTCGACGGGGTCACGGGTGGTGCCGGCGATCTCGTTGACGACGACGCGCTCCTCGCCCGCGACCTTGTTGAGGAGCGAGGACTTGCCGACGTTAGGGCGGCCGATCAGGGCGATACGGCGCGGGCCGCCGAGCGTGGTGCCGAAGGTCTGCTTCGGGGCGTCGGGCAGCGCTTCCAGGACGGCGTCGAGCATGTCGCCGGTACCGCGCCCGTGGAGCGAGGAGACCGGGTGCGGCTCGCCCAGTCCGAGCGACCAGAGCGCGGTCGCGTCGGCCTCGCCGCTCTGGCCGTCGACCTTGTTGGCGCAGAGCACGACGGGCTTGCCCGCCTTGCGGAGCAGTTTGACGACGGCCGCGTCGGTGTCGGTGGCGCCGACCGTGGAGTCCACGACGAAGACCACCGCGTCGGCGGTCTCGATCGCGAACTCGGCCTGGGCGGCGACGGAGGCCTCGAGACCGAGGACGTCCTGTTCCCAGCCGCCGGTGTCGACGACCTTGAAGCGCCGCCCGGCCCATTCGGCCTCGTAGGTGACGCGGTCGCGCGTGACCCCGGGCTTGTCCTGGACGACGGCCTCGCGGCGGCCGATGATGCGGTTCACCAGGGTCGACTTGCCGACGTTGGGGCGGCCGACGACCGCGAGGACGGGCAGCGGGCCGTGTCCGGCCTCGTCGATCGCGCCCTCGATCTCCTCGGGGTCGAAGCCTTCGTGGGCGGCGAGCTCCATGAACTCCGAGTACTCGGCCTCGCCAAGCTCTCCGTGCTCGTCTACGGAGTCGCCGGAGTGGATCTGGTCGTTCATGAAGTCCGTACCTCGTTCATCGTGATCGGTGCGGCGCGCGGGCGCGGCGCACTACTCAAGTCCTGCCCGGCGCCCGGTGAGGCGTCTGGCGTGGTCCAGATGGGCGGTCAGCCGCTTCTGGATCCGCAGCGTGGCGTCGTCCATCGCCTGCCGTGTGCGCCGGCCACCGCGCTCGCCGGCCTCGAACGCGTCTCCGAAGACGACGTCGATACGGCTGCGCAGCGGTGGCAGCGCGGAGATCAGCCGACTGCGGCGCTCGGTGCTGCCGAGCACCGCGACCGGGACGATCGGCGCCCCGGTGCGTACGGCGAAGTACGCGAGCCCGGACCGCAGGGAGGCGAAGTCGCCTTCTCCCCTGCTGCCCTCGGGGAAGATCCCCAGGACCCCGCCGCCGCCCAGCACCCCGAGGGCGTCGGTGACGGCGGCGCGGTCGGTGGTCGTACGGTCCACCTTCAGCTGTCCGATGGACAGCAGGAACGGGTCGAGCGGACCGATGAAGGCTTCTTTCTTGACCAGGAAGTGCACGGGCCTGGGCGCGGTGCCCATGAGCATCGGCCCGTCGATGTTGTGCGAGTGGTTGACGGCCAGGATCACCGGGCCCGTCGGGGGGACCCGCCAGGCCCCGAGCACGCGTGGCCTCCAGAGGCCGTACATCAGTCCGATGCCGATGCGCCGGCCGACCGCCGCGCCCTTCGGGGAGGGCGCGGCCGTGCGGGACGGTTCCGTCCGGGTGGGTCCGCTCACCGAGCCGCCCGCTTCTCCTGAACGAGGGTGACGACGCACTCGATGACCTGCTGGAGCGTGAGGTCGGTGGTGTCCACCTCGACCGCGTCGTCCGCCTTGGCCAGCGGCGACGTCTTACGGGTCGAGTCGATCGCGTCCCGCTTGATCAGCGCTTCCCTGGTGGCCGCGAGGTCACTGGCCTCCTTGCCCTTCAGCTCGCCGCTGCGGCGCGCCGCGCGCGCCTCGGGCGACGCGGTGAGGAAGACCTTGAGGTCGGCGTCGGGCAGCACGGTCGTACCGATGTCGCGCCCCTCGACGACGATGCCGTTCGGGGCGCCGGCGGCGATGGAGCGCTGGAGTCCGGTGATGACCGCCCGTACCTCGGGGACGGCGCTGACCGCGCTGACCTTGGCCGTGACCTCCTGCGTACGGATGGGTCCCGAGGCGTCCACGCCGTCGACGGTGATCGTCGGGTTCGCCGCGTCGGTGCCGGACACGATGACCGGCTTGCCGGCCGCCGTGGCGACGGCCGAGGGGTCCTGGACGTCGATCCCGTTGCTGATCATCCACCAGGTGATCGCCCGGTACTGCGCCCCGGTGTCCAGGTAGCTCAGTCCGAGCTGGGTGGCCACGGACCGGGACGTGCTCGACTTGCCGGTGCCCGCCGGCCCGTCGATGGCGACGATCACGGCGGCCGGGGCGGTCCTGGCGTCGGTTGCAGCGGTTTCCACGGGGGCGGACACCTTCCTGGTTCACGGGGCGCGGAGTCGTACGCGAAGTACTCCGCGGGTCGGTCTCGGAACGTTCCGGGGGCCGTTTCCCAACGCCCAGACGTCAGTGCGCCCCCGCACAAGGTTACCGAGTGCTGGGACCCTCCCTTACACCCCGGCGTCGGGGCGCCCGGGCGCCCGGCCCGGGGCGCCCGCGCGGACCGGGGCCCTCAGCGGCGGATCGACCAGCCGCGTTCGCGCAGCGCCGCGCTCAGCACGGGGGCCGCGGCGGGCTCCACCATCAGCTGGACCAGACCCGCCTCCTGCCCGGTCGCGTGCTCGATCCGGACGTCCTCGACGTTGACGCCCGCGCTCCCGGCGTCCGCGAAGATACGGGCCAGCTCGCCCGGCCGGTCGCTGATCAGGACGGCGACGGTGTCGTAGGCGGTCGGGGCAGCGCCGTGCTTGCCCGGTACCCGTACGCGGCCCGCGTTGCCGCGCCGCAGCACGTCCTCGATGCCCTCGGTGCCGCCGCGCCGCTTGGCCTCGTCGGAGGACTGGAGGGCCCGCAGCGCCTCGACGGTCTCGTCGAGGTCGGCGGCCACGCCCGCGAGGACGTCGGCGACGGGCCCCGGGTTCGCGGTGAGGATCTCGACCCACATACGGGGGTCGGAGGCGGCGATCCGGGTGACGTCGCGGATGCCCTGGCCGCAGAGCCGCACCGCCGTCTCGTCGGCGTCCTGAAGGCGGGCGGCGACCATGGAGGAGATCAGCTGGGGGGTGTGGGAGACGAGGGCGACGGCCCGGTCGTGGGCCTCGGCGTCCATCACGACCGGAACGGCGCGGCACAGCGCGACCAGTTCGAGTGCGAGGTTCAGCACCTCGGTGTCGGTGGCGGGGGTGGGTGTCAGCACCCAGGGGCGGCCCTCGAAGAGGTCGGCGGTGGCGGCGAGCGGGCCCGAGCTCTCCTTGCCGGCCATGGGGTGCGTACCGATGTACGCGGCCAGGTCGAGGCCGAGCGCCTCCAGCTCGCGCCGGGGGCCGCCCTTGACGCTGGCGACGTCGAGATAACCGCGCGCGCTGCCGGCGCGCATGGCGGCGGCGAGCGTGGAGGCGGTGTGCGCGGGCGGTACGGCGACGATCGCGAGGTCGACCGGGCCGGTGGGCGGCTCCTCGGTGCCGGCGCCGAGCGAGGCCGCCGTCCGGGCCCTGGCGGGGTCGTGGTCCACGAGATGGACGGCGACACCGCGTCCGGCGAGGGTCAGGGCGGCCGAGGTGCCGATGAGGCCGGTTCCGATGACGAGCGCGGTTCTCACTGGGCGATGTCCTTGCGAAGGGCCCCCGCGGCGCCGAGGTAGACGTGCGCGATCTCGGACCGGGGGAGGTCGGACTCGATGTGGGCGAGGACGCGGACCACGCGCGGCATGGCGCCCTCGATGTCCAGCTCCTGCGCGCAGATCAGCGGGACGTCGACGATGCCGAGTCCGCGGGCGGCGGCGGCCGGGAAGTCGCTGTGCAGGTCGGGGGTGGCCGTGAACCAGATGCTGATCAGGTCGTCCGACCCGAGGCCGTTGCGCTCCAGGATGGCGGAGAGCAGTCGCGCGACCTGTTCGTCCATGTGTCCCGGCTCGTCCCGCTCCAGCTGGACGGCCCCTCGGACAGCTCGTACCGGCACGTCGTGCTCCTCGTCCCGCTCAGTGATCGTGTGCTCCGTCCAGGTTAGACAGATGTGCGGAGGTACCGCCCGGGCGACCGTTGCGCGAGACGGCCGCGGCCCGGGCCGGCGGCGGGGCGGGGGCCCGGTGCCCGTAGTCTCCGTGCGTATGGATCCCGAGGACCTGGTGCGCGAGCACACCGTCTACGCGTGCGTCATGGGCTCCCGCGCCTTCGGTCTGGCGACCGAGGACAGCGACACCGACCGCCGGGGCGTGTTCCTGGCGCCGACGCCGCTGTTCTGGGGGTTCGAGAAGCCCCCGACGCATGTGGACGGGCCGGCGGACGAGCAGTTCTCCTGGGAGCTGGAGCGGTTCTGTGTGCTCGCGCTGCGCGGCAATCCCAACGTGCTCGAATGTCTGCACTCGCCGCTGGTCGAGCACGTCGACGCCACCGGCCGCGAACTCCTCTCCCTGCGCGAGGCGTTCCTCTCCCGGCGGGCGCACGAGACCTTCGTCCGTTACGCGCTCGGCCAGCGCAGGAAGCTGGAGGCGGACGTCCGGCGGCACGGCGCGCCCCGCTGGAAGCACGCGATGCATCTGCTGCGGCTGCTCGGCTCGTGCCGTGATCTGCTGCGAACCGGCCGGCTGGTGATAGAGGCCGGTGAGCAGCGCGAGCCGCTGCTCGCGGTCAGGCGCGGAGAGGTCCCGTGGGCCGAGGTGGAGCGGCGGATGAACCGCCTCGGCGAGGAGGCGGACGCGGCGCTCGCCGGCTCCCCGCTGCCCGCCGGGCCCGACGGCGCGCGCGTCGAGGACTTCCTGGTCCGCGCCCGCCGGACCTCGGCGCTCACCGGCTAGCCGGCGCCGAGCCGGGTGCGGACCACGAGGTCGTGGAGCGCCTCGTAGCCGGCCGGGGAGTCGGGGAGCCGTGTCGCGGCCCTCGCGTCCGCCAGGACCTCGTGGAGGGCGTCCACGTCGCTCTGGAGGCGGGCCGGGGCGAGGCCCGTCGCCGCGCCGTGTTCGGCCTCGGCCTTCGCCTCGATCAGCTCGGGCAGATAGTCGGGCGCGCTCACCTCGGCGAGCAGGGTGGGCAGATGGGCCTGGACCTCGCGGCTGCGCATCAGATGGATCCCGGTGAGCAGCGCCCTGAACGTGTAGAGCAGCGGCTTGAGTTCGCCGGTCTTCTCGAAGAGCCGCCACTGGGTCGCGGCGAATCCGCGGTAGTGGTGGGCATGATGGCCGGTGAGCACGCCGGGCGCGAGCGAGAGCAGTTCGCGGTGGGCCTCGGTCGAGTGGACGACCAGCGGCGAGTGGAGCTGTTCCAGTACGTAGCCGTTGCGCCGCATCATCATCCGGACGAACTTCCGCAGGTCATGGCTGACCAGGTCCAGCTCCACACCGTCGCGGTCCCACATCCGCGACCGGGTCTCGTCGGGCTCGTGCAGGCCGATGAGCTCGGCGACGGGGAGCAGATGGGCGCCGCGCAGGTCGACGTCGGAGTCGGTGGAGGGGAATCCGTAGAGGTGGGCGCCGGAGACGGTGGCGAAGAGCAGCGGGTCCGTCTCCTCGGCGAGCACCGGGCCGAGGTCGGTCAGCGGCAGCCCCGCCCCGTGCAGGAGCCGGGCGCGCTCGGCGGCGGACTCGTCGAGGAAGTGGCCGGGAGGGCCGCCGTCGGCCGGGTGTTCGTCATCCATACGCATGGATCAAGCGTCCCAGAGTGCTCCGAGTTCCAGCAGCTCCTCGCGGTACTCGATCCGGTCCGCCCACTCCTTCGGCCAGGCCTCCGCCCCCAGGTGCGCTCCCGCGAACGCGCCCGTGAGGCAGGCGATCGAGTCCGAGTCGCCCTTGGTGCAGGCCGCCCGCCGCAGCGCCGTGACCGGTTCGTCGGGGAAGAGCAGGAAGCAGAGCAGCCCGGTGGCGAACGCCTCCTCGGCGACCCAGCCGTCGCCGGTGGCCAGGCACGGGTCGGTCTCGGGGGACGGTGTCCGCAGGGCCGCCTGGAGCCGTTCGAGGACCGCGAGGCACTCGTCCCAGCCCCGTTCGACGAAGTGTTCGGGGGTGGGGTCCTGGCTGTGGGTCCAGAGGTCGCCGAGCCAACTGTCGCGGTAGCGGGACCGGTTCTCGTACGCGTACGAGCGCAGCCGGCCCACCAGGCCCGTCGGCTCGGTCCCCCGCGCGAGCAGGTGCACCGCGTGGGCCGTGAGGTCGGAGGCGGCCAGCGCGGTCGGGTGGCCGTGGGTGAGACCGGACTGCAACTGCGCGGCGCCCGAGCGCTGTTCGGGGCTCAGGCCGGGGGCGAGCCCGACGGGCGCGACGCGCATGTTGGCGCCGCAGCCCTTGGAGCCGATCCGGCTTGCCTGCTGCCAGGGGCGGTCGCCGTCGAGCAGCTGACAGGCGGTCATACAGGTGTTGCCGGGGGCCCGGTTGTTCCGCGGGTCGTGGAACCAGTGCACGAACTCCTCGCGTACCGGCCGGGTCAGACGCAGCGGTCCGAGCGTGCCCCGGCCCATGGCGGTGCGCAGCCCCCGGCCGAGCGCCAGGGTCATCTGCGTGTCGTCGCTGACGATCGCGGGCCTCAGCAGCGGGAGCTCCCGCCAGGGGCCGAACTTGGCGAGGATCGAGGGCACGTCGTTGAACTCGGTGGGAAAGCCGAGGGCGTCCCCGAGCGCGAGCCCGATCATGGCCCCGGTGGCCGCTCTCTTGCCGGCCGTGCCCGTGTCGTTCGTGTCCGTGGCGGTCATGGGGTGGTCCGTCCTTCGGGTCGGAGCAGCGGCGGGTGGAGTGCGGTGGCGGCGCCGGCGCGGTAGAGGGCGGCCGGTTTGCCCCGGCCGCCGGTGCGGCGCGGCGGGCCTTCGACCGGTTCGACGAAGCCGGGTGATGTCAGCACCTTGCGGCGGAAGTTGGGGCGGTCCAGGGCGACGCCCCAGACCGTCTCGTACACCTGCTGAAGCTCCCCGAGGGTGAACTCGGGCGGGCAGAACGCCGTGGCGAGGCAGGTGTATTCGAGCTTGGCGCCGATCCGGCGCCGGCCGTCGGCGAGGATCCGGCCGTGGTCGAAGGCGAGCCCGCCGAGTACCTCGTCGTCGTAGCGGATCCACCGGGCCTGGGCCGCGTCTCCGCCGCCGCGCGGCTCGGGGAGGTCGGGCACGAGCGCCGTGTACGCGACGGAGACGACCCGCATCCGGGGATCCCGGTCCGGGTCGCTGTACGTACGCAGTTGCTCGGGCCGCAGTCCGGCCACCGTGTCCGGCGACAGGCCGGTCTCCTCGGCGAGCTCCCGCCGGGCCGCCTGCCCGGCGGACTCCCGGGGCCGTACGAAGCCGCCGGGAAGCGCCCAGTGGCCCAGATACGGCTCCTCCCCCCGTTCGACGAGCAGGACGTGCAGATCGCTCTCGCGGACGGTGAAGACGGCGAGATCGACGGTGACGGCGAACGGCACGAAATCGGCGGGGTCGTAGTTCTCCGGCACCCGGGGCCGCCGGGGCGGCTTCGGGGAGGGCGGCTTGGAGGGTGGTTCCTGAGAGGAGGGCGGGGAGGGGGGCTGCTGAGGGGGTGTCATCTGTTCTCCGGCAGGGGTGCGGCGAAGTACCAACCCTGGCCCAGCAGCGCGTCCACCGCCGCCACCGCCTCGGCGAGCCGCGCCTCACGGGACCCTTCGAGGGTGAGGAACGTCCGCCCCGTGCGGGTCAGTTCGTCCCGGAAACGGCCGGTCATCCAGGGCCGCAACTCCTCGCCGTCGCGCAGCCCGTCGTCCTCGAAGGCGACGCCCTCGTGGCCGGTGACCAGCCACAGCTGGTGCGGCACCCGGTCGGCGACCTCCTCCACGAGCGGATTGCGTCCCCCCACGTACCGCTCGTGCCAGACGGTGGTGGCGAAGGAGTCGGTGTCGCAGATCAGGACGGGTGAGCCGGTACGGGCCGCCTCGTCCTCCCACTCGTTCTGCCGCCGGGCGATCAACGGGAAGTCCTCGGTGGTGAATTCGACGTCCTCCCACTGCGCGCCGGGCCAGCGCTCCCGCAGGGAGGCCAGTTTCCGTTCGCTGAACTCCCGCCCGTACTCGGGCACATAGCGTGTACGGCTCCAGACGCCGCCGCGCGCCCGGTAGTGCGCGGCCAGGTCCAGCGCCAGGGTCGTCGTGCCGGTGGACTCGGCGCCGAGCACCACGACGCGGCGGGTGAGCGCGGCCCGCACGGGCGGGGCGAGGAAGTCCCAGCAGCCGACGGGGTCCTTGCGGACGGCCGTCCCGGACACCGGGTGGAGCGTGCGGTCCGGGTCCACGGACACATGCTCGGCGCCGAAACGGCGGGCGAGTTCCTCCCCGTACGGCTCCGAGGTGAAGACGGCGTCCACGCGCCCGGGGACGGCCGCCCGGAAGACCGCCATGTGCGCGTCCCAGACGGCGGAGTCGTGCAGATCCATCGGGGTGTCGTCCACCGCGCCCACGACATGGGCGTCCGGATGGATCTCGCGCATCCAGGCGACCCGGTCGGCGAGCGGCACCGACTCGACCGAGGCGGCGCAGACGAGGACCGTGAGCCGTTCGCAGCGGGCCCGCGCGGTCCGTACGAGGTGGTGGTGGCCCGTGTGCGGCGGATAGAACTTGCCGAGGACCAGGCCGTGTCCGTGTCTCTCGCTCATGCCGTGACCTCCAGGGGCGCGGCGGGCCGCCCGGACAGGTCGCGCGACCAGTTGCGCAGCCCGATGAGGCACAGGGTCAGGAAGCCGACGTACAGGATCGACGTCAGATAGAGGTCCTTGTGCGCGTAGAGCGGGATGTAGACGATGTCGGCGGCTATCCACAGCCACCAGGACTCCAGCCGCTTGCGGCACTGGCCGTAGGTCGCCATCAGCGAGAGCGCGGTGGTGAGGGCGTCCCAGAAGGGCACCGTCGACGACGTCCGGTGGTCGAGCAGCAGCGTCAGCGCGAGGGTCCCCACCGCCCCCGCCACGAGCAGCCAGCCCCACTCGGTGCGCGTGGTGCGCCGTACCGGGAGAGTCGAGGTACCTGGTCCACCCCCGTGGGTCCAGGTCCACCAGCCGTACGTGGCGAGGGCGATGAAGACGACCTGCAGCCCGGCATCGGCGTACAGGCCCGCCTGGGTGAACAGCAGGATGAAGAACAGGTTGTTGGCGATGCCGATCGGCCAGTTGGCGAGGTGCTGGCGGGCCACGAGCCAGACGCAGAGCGCTCCGCTGCCGAAGCCGAGCACCTCGGTCCAGCTCACCGGGGTGTCGAGAAGGGTCACCAGGGGCCGCTGCAACGGGTCGAGCACATCCGCGAGACTCACGCCCGCCTCCTTTAATAGTCACAGTGACTATAAAGATGGGGTGGCGCGCCCCGCAAGCGAAAAAGCCCGCGGCCTCAAGGCCACGGGCTTGTCCCGGCTGCTCGCCGGTTCCGGTCGAACCGGCGTGTCTACAGGCCGACTTCCTGCATCAGCATGCCGACCTCGGTGTTGGTGAGGCGGCGCAGCCAGCCGGACTTCTGGTCACCCAGCGGGATCGGCCCGAACGCCGTCCGGACCAGCCGGTCGACGGGGAAGCCCGCCTCGGAGAGCATGCGGCGCACGATGTGCTTGCGGCCCTCGTGGAGGACGACCTCGACCAGATAGTTCTTGCCGGTGTTCTCCACGACCCGGAAGTGGTCCGCGCGCGCGTAGCCGTCCTCCAGCTGGATGCCGTCCTTGAGCCGCTTGCCCAGATCGCGCGGCAACGGGCCCTGGACGGCGGCGAGATACGTCTTCTTCACGCCGTACCGGGGGTGCGTGAGGCGGTGGGCCAGCTCACCGTGGTTGGTGAGCAGGATGATCCCCTCGGTCTCGGTGTCCAGCCGGCCCACGTGGAAGAGCCGGGTCTCGCGGTTGGTGACGTAGTCGCCGAGGTTCTGCCTGCCGTCCGGGTCACCCATCGTGGAGACGACACCGGCGGGCTTGTTCAGCGCGAAGAACAGATGCGACTGGGTGGCGACGGTCAGCCCGTCGACCTTGATCTCGTCGCGCTGCGGGTCGACCCGCATGCCCTGCTCCATGACGATCTCGCCGTTGACCTCGACGCGCGCCTGCTCGATCAGCTCCTCGCAGGCCCGGCGCGAACCCATGCCGGCGCGCGCGAGGATCTTCTGCAACCGCTCGCCCTCCTGCTCGGCGTCCGGATTGGTCCTCGGGGTCCGGATCTCCGGCTTGTCGGCGTACCGGTCGCGGTTGCGCTGCTCGATCTTGGCGTCCAGCTCGCGGGGGCGCGCGGGCTTGCCCTGGATCCGGCGCTGGGCCGCCGCGCTCGGCGCCTTCGGGCCGCCCTTGGCGCCGCCACGGGCCGCCGCGCCACGGCTGCCGCCGCCGCCCGACGGGCCGCCGGAGCCGCCCTGGCCAGCGCCGGGACCGCCACGTCCCACGTCGTAACGGCGCTCCTCGGGACGCGGCGTACCCTCACGCTTCGGCTGCTTGTCACCGCGCGAGCCGGCGCCGCCGTTCCCCCGGCCCCCGGCGCTCCCCCCGTTGCCGCCGCGACCGCCGCCGGCCCTCGACTGGGGTTTGCCGCCCGCGGCTCCCCGGCCGCCGCCGCTCCGGCTGCCGCTGCCGCTTCCGCTGTTCCTGCCGTTGCTTCGCATCAAATGTCCGTCTTGTCGTCTGCGTGAGTGTCCGGGGCGTACGGTGCGTCCGGATCGAACGACGGAACGCCTTCCAGGGTGTCGGCCTCGATCGCGTCCGCCTCCGGAAGGAAGGGCGCGAGTTCCGGTAGCTCGTCCAGACCGCGCAGGCCCATCCGCTCCAGGAAATAGTTCGTCGTCCTGTACAGGATCGCACCTGTTTCGGGTTCCGCTCCCGCTTCCTCGACCAGACCCCGCTGGAGCAGGGTCCGCATGACCCCGTCACAGTTCACTCCGCGTACCGCCGAGACACGGGACCTGCTGACCGGCTGGCGGTACGCCACGACCGCCAGGGTCTCCAGCGCGGCCTGGGTGAGCCGGGCGTGCTGGCCGTCGAGTACGAAGCCCTCGACGGCCTCCGCGTACTCGGTCCGCGAGTAGAAACGCCAGCCGCCCGCGACGAGGCGCAGCTCGAATCCGCGCCGCTGGACGGTGTACTCGTCGGCCAGTTCGCGCAGCGCGTCGGCGACGGCCCTGCGCGGCCGGTCCAGGACCTTGGCCAGGTGGTCCTCGGTCGCGGGCTCGTCGACGACCATGAGGACCGCCTCCAGGGCGGGCTTGAGATCGAGGTCGGCGACCGTCCGTTGCTCGCTCACGCCATCTCCTCGCTCGGGGCCTTCGTGTCATTCGTGTCCGTCACGGGGTCGGGCGGGCGGTCGAACTCGTCCGTGACCCGTGGCGGCTCGTCGTCGTCCCCGCCCGTCCAGCGGACCATGAGCGGGCCCAGGGCCTCGTCCTGGTCGAGGGCCACGGCCTTCTCCCGGTAGAGCTCCAGCAGCGCCAGGAAGCGCGCCACGACGGTGAGCGTGTCCGGCGCGGACTCGGCGAGTGTCAGGAAACTCACCTGGCCGGCCGCCCGCAGCATCGCCACGACGATCCCGCCCTGCTCCTGGACGGAGACGAGCGGGGCGTGGATGTGGTCGATGTACACCTGCGGCTTGGGCTTCGGCTGCATCGCCTTGACCGCGAGGCGGGCGAAGCCCTCGGGGCCGATGCTGATGACGACCTCGGGGAGCAGCGCGGCGTGGTGCGGCTCCAGGCCGACGGTACGGGGATAGCGGCGCGCCTCGGAGTCGAGCCGGGCGCTGAAGATCTCGGCGATCTGCTTGTACGCGCGGTACTGGAGGAGCCGGGCGAAGAGCAGGTCCCTGGCCTCCAGCAGCGCGAGGTCGCCCTCGTCCTCCACGTCGGCGGACGGCAGGAGGCGGGCCGCCTTGAGGTCGAGGAGGGTCGCCGCGACGACCAGGAACTCGGTGGTCTGGTCGAGATCCCAGTCGGGGCCCATGGCGCGTATGTGCACCATGAACTCGTCGGTGACCTTGGAGAGCGCGACCTCGGTGACGTCCATCTTGTGCTTGGAGATCAGCTGGAGGAGGAGATCGAACGGCCCCTCGAAGTTCGCGAGCCGAACGGTGAACCGCCCGTCGTCGACCTCGCCTTCCCCCTCGCCCACGGTTGCGGGCCCGGCCTCGCGCTCGACGCCCACATCGGCGGCGCGTACGGCCTCCGGCCCGGGCCCGGGCCCGGACCCAACGGCCGACTCCGCTGCGGGCGCGGGTAGCTGCCCGGCCTCCGGGACAGGGTCGGCGTCCGGCTCTGCTGCGGGCGCGGCTAGGAGTACGGCCTCCGGCTCGGGTACGGGCCCAAGGGCCAGCTCGGCGTCCTGCTCCGCTGCGGGCGCGGGTAGGCGTACGGCCTCCGGCCCGGGTACGGACTCGACGCCCACGTCGGCGGCGGTTACGGCCCCCGGCCCGGGTACGGGCCCGGGTCCAACGGCCGGCTCCGCGTCCGGCTCCGTCGCGGGTAGGCGTACGGCCTCCGGCTCGGGGCCGGGCTCGACGCCCGCGTCGGCCGCGGTTACAGCCCCCAGCTCGGAAACGGGTACGGGCCCAAGGGCCAGCTCGGCGTCCGGCTCCGCTGCGGGTGCGGGTAGGCGTACGGCCTCCGGCTCGGGGCCGGGCTCGACGCCCGCGTCGGCCGCGGTTACGGCCCCCAGCTCGGGAACGGGTACGGGCCCAAGGGCCAGCTCGGCGTCCGGCTCCGCTGCGGGCGCGGCTAGGAGTACGGCCTCCGGCTCGGAGCCGGGCTCGACGCCCGTGCCAGCCGCAGTCACAGACTCCGGCCCGGGCACGGGCCCAAGGGCCAGCTCGGCGTCCGGCTCCGTCGCGGGCGCCGGTAGGCGCCCGGGCTCCGGCTCGGGCGCCGGGACAGGGTCTGCGTCCGGCTCTGCGCCGGGCTCGACGCCCGCGTCGGCCACGGTTACGGCGTCCGGCTCGGGAGCAGGGTCCGGGCCGGGCTCGGCCTGAGGCTGGGGTCCATCCGCCGGTTCCGCTCGCCCCGGCGCGCCGCCCGTCCCCGGCCCGCGGCCCAGCGCGCGGCGGGGCGAGCGGGGTGTGGGTTCGTCGGTGGGTGGCATGGCGGTCCTGGAGGCGGAAGGGCGGTGCTCGGTCCGCCGAGGCTACCTTCAGCGCCCGCGCAGGCGCCGTACGAGGATGCTCGCGTCGCCCCGCGACTCCAGGTCGGCGAGGACCACCGCGACCGCCTCGCGGACGATCCGCCCCCGGTCCACGGCGAGACCGTGCTCGCCGCGCAGCACCAGGCGCGCGTGCTCCAGGTCCATCAGCTCCTCGGCGGAGACGTAGACCGTGATCTTCTCGTCGTGCCGTTCGCGCCCGCTGGGGCGGCGGTTGGCGCCGCGTCCCCCTCGGCGGCGCTGCCCGCCCTGCTGGCCGGCCCCGGACGTACCGCCACCGCCGTTGCCGCCGTCCTGCGACCCCTGCGGGCGGCGCTGCGGCTGCTCCCGCTCGAGGGTGCGGCTGCGTGACGTCGCCGAGGCGTCCGCGTCGGTCGCCGAGTGCTCCTGGGCCGCCGCCGGCGCCGGCGCGGGCGCCGCCTGCGCGCCCCCCGGCTGTTCGGCGCCCGGGTCGCTCTCCTGGGCGGGTGCCGGGACCCGCGGCTCACCGTTCGCGGTACGCCGCCGGTCTCCCGGTGTGGAAGCCTGGAGCGCCATGCCCCCGGTCGTACGGAACAGCTCGTCGGCCCCGGGCAGACTCACTCGGCGTGACACCGGGCGAGCACCTCCCTGGCGAGCTGGCGGTAAGCGGCGGCGCCGACGGAGTTGGAGGCGTAGGTGGTGATGGGCTCACCGGCGACGGTGGTCTCCGGGAAGCGCACGGTCCGGCCGATCACCGTGTGGTAGACGTGATCGTCGAAGGCCTCGACGACCCGCGCCAGGACCTCGCGGCTGTGCACCGTGCGGGAGTCGTACATCGTGGCGAGGATGCCGTCGAGCTCCAGCTCGGGGTTGAGCCGCTCCTGGACCTTCTCGATCGTCTCGGTCAGCAGCGCCACTCCGCGCAGCGCGAAGAACTCGCACTCCAGCGGGACGATCACCTTGTGCGCGGCGGTCAGCGCGTTCACGGTGAGCAGACCGAGCGAGGGCTGGCAGTCGATCACGATGTAGTCGTAGTCCTGCATCAGCGGCTTGAGCGCCCGCTGGAGCGTGGACTCCCTCGCGACCTCGCTCACCAGCTGCACCTCGGCGGCCGAGAGGTCGATGTTGCTCGGGAGGAGGTCCATGTTGGGCACGGCGGTCTTCAGGAGCACCTCGTCCGCCGACATGCCCCGCTCCATGAGCAGGTTGTAGACCGTGAGGTCCAGCTCCATCGGGTTGACCCCGAGACCGACGGACAGGGCGCCCTGCGGGTCGAAGTCGACGAGGAGCACGCGCCGGCCGTACTCCGCGAGCGCGGCGCCCAGGTTGATGGTCGACGTGGTCTTGCCGACGCCGCCCTTCTGGTTGCACATCGCGATGATCTTCGCGGGGCCGTGGTCGGTGACCGGGCCGGGGATCGGGAAGTACGGCAGGGGACGCCCGGTCGGGCCGATTCGCTCACGGCGCTGTCTTGCCGCGTCGGGCGCGAGGGTGGCCGCGTACTCGGGGTCGGGCTCGTACTCGGCGTCAGGGTCGTAGAAGTGCCCCTCGGGCACCTCGTCGAAGTCGGCGAAGTGGGTGGACTCTCGGCCACTCTCGTTGCCGGCCATGGCGTTCACGTGTTGGCCGTCCATCGTCTGGTGGGCTGTCGTCATGTGCTGATGGGTGGTGAAGGTGCGGACAGCGACGGAGCCGACGGCCTCTAGCCCGGACGACGGGCTCTGGTGGCCCATCGCAGGCATTCCTGGTTGACCACCCCCGGGAGTAAATGTCGACTCATTCACAAGTCGTCTTACCTCCTTGGACGTGACCAGGAAACTTATCGATAGGTCAGCGTGGCACCATGCCGACGGTTGGCGACTCTATGGCGTGTCACCACTCCGCAGCAACACAATCCGCCGGACCCGGCCCGATGTGTCGGCAACCGAACACCCTTGTGTCAAGGGCGCGCAGGGCTCCGTCGGCGCGTTTCACACGGGTGCGAAAGGGTTAAAGGGTTACGTTCGAGGCGAGTTGAGCGCGGGCGCGGAAGTGGCCGGACACACAGCCGGCCGGACCTTGCCGAGCAAGATCCGGCCGGGGGCGCGAGGTTGACGGGCGCCGTTGACGGGTCAGCCCAGAACGGTCGCCAGTTCGGTGTGCGCAAGGCCGTGGGCCTCGGCTACGGAACCGTAAGTGACCTGCCCGTCATGGGTGTTGAGGCCCTTGGCGAGCGCCGGGTCACGGCGCAGGGCCTCGGTCCAGCCGAGGTCGGCGAGCGCCACGATGTAGGGAAGGGTGGCGTTCGTCAGGGCGTACGTGGAGGTGTTCGGCACGGCGCCCGGCATGTTGGCCACGCAGTAGAACACCGAGTCGTGGATCCGGAACGTCGGATCGGCGTGGGTGGTGGGACGCGAATCCTCGAAGCAGCCACCCTGATCGATTGCAATGTCGACAAGTACACTTCCGGGCTTCATCGTGGCCACGAGCGCGTTGGTGACCAGCTTCGGCGCCTTCGCTCCGGGGATGAGAACGGCGCCGACGACGAGGTCGGCCTCGACGACCGCCCGCTCCAGTTCGTACGCGTTGGAGACGATGGTCTGCACCTTGGTACCGAAGATCCTGTCGGCCTCGCGCAGCTTGTCGACGTCCCGGTCGAGCAGGGTGACATGGAAGCCCATGCCGACGGCGATCTGGGTGGCGTTCCAGCCGGAGACACCGCCGCCGATGACGACGGCGCGGCCGGGGGCCGTACCGGGAACGCCGCCGGGCAGCACGCCACGGCCGCCGACCGAGCGCATCAGGTGGTACGCGCCGACCTGCGGGGCCAACCGGCCCGCGACCTCGGACATCGGGGCGAGCAGCGGCAGGCGGCGGTTCGCGGTCTCGACGGTCTCGTACGCGATGGCGGTGGTGCGGGACTTCAGGAGCGCGTCCGTGCACTCACGGGAGGCGGCGAGATGCAGATACGTGAAGAGGGTCTGGTCCTTGCGGAGGCGGTGGTACTCCTCGGCGATGGGCTCCTTGACCTTCAGCACCAGGTCGGCGGTGGCCCAGACGGCGTCGGCGGTGGGCAGGATGCGGGCGCCGGCGGCGGTGAACTCGGCGTCCGTGATCGAGGAGCCGGCGCCGGCGTCCCGCTCGATGACGACCTGGTGGCCGTGGCGCACGAGTTCGTGCACCCCGGCGGGGGTGATGGCCACCCGGAACTCGTTGTTCTTGACCTCACGAGGGATGCCGACGAGCACGATGATCACGGTCCTTGGCTCAGGGTTACTCGGGCAATGCCCTACAAACCCATACGCCGAAGGCGCATCGGAAGGCATCGCTGACTTACGACAGAGCCAGTCTAATGAAGGACTTCTCACTGTCTAGCCTTGCAAAGCATCAATCTTCCGCCGAGGTCCTACGGATTTCGTAGGCAGAGGAGTCGGTGGAGAGCAGACGATCGGAGGCATTGCGGTGCAGTCGGGCCGCCGTCGGGTCGCCGAGGCGGTCGAGCGTGTCCGCGAGCCGGAGCTCCAGCGCGGCCTGGAGCCGGGTGTCGCCGGCCAGCCGCGCGTACTCCACGGCCTCCTGGCAGGTCCCGAGCGACTCCTCGGGACGGCCCGCGTACTCGTGGACCCTGGCCGCCTCGCTGAGCGCGCGGGCCTGGCCCGGAAGGTCCTTGAGCCTGCGGAAGCCGGCCACGGCCGCCCGCCAGTGGCGCAGCGACTCGCCGTAGCGGCCGGCGCAGGCGTGGACGGTGCCGAGCCTGCCGTAGAGGCGCGCCTCGTCGGCCCGCTCGCCGCGGCCGAGCCGCTGCGCGAGGGCGCGGCCGTACCAGTCGGCGGCGCGGTGCCAGTCCTCCAGTTCCTGGTAGGCGCCGCCCACGGATTCCATCGCCCGGCCGGTGGCGTAGTGGTCGTTCGCGGCCCTTCCGGCGTCCAGGGCGGCCCGGTAGCGGGCGAGCGCGTCGTGCGTACGGCCCGTCAGCGCGTCCAGGTCGCCGATGTTGAGCAGCGCGGCGGCGACCTCGCGGTGCAGCCCCTGGCGCTCGGCGACACCGAGGACGAGCTGGTGGAGCCCGTAGAGGTCCGGCGCGGCCGCGTCGGTGCCCTGGTGCGCGGCGAGCGCCCTGACCAGCGCGGAGACCAGCCTGCGGGCGAGGGTGTCCAGCCCGCCGTCGGCCACGGCAAGCCGGGCGGAGGCCAGCAGGGCCGGCCTGCGGGAGCGCAGCCAGTCGGCGGCGGCCCGAGTGCTCGGGAACCGCACGGCGCGCGGCAGCGAGGCGAGTTTTCTACGGGCCGGGGAACCGTCGGGCTCGGTGACCGCCCGGCAGGACTGCAGCAGCCGTACGGTCCGCTCCAGCATCCGCGCCCTGGCGAGCTGCACCTCGCCGGGGCGGTCGGTCGCCTCCATCGCCGCGCGCATGAAGGGGGCGAGGGAGCCGATGACCTCGTACTGCTCCCCCGCCGGCCGAAGCAGGTTCAGCGCGGAGAGGTCGTCGAGTGCCGCCCTGGCGGCGGAGACGGAGCAGCCGGCCAGCGCGGACGCGGTGTGGACGTCGGCGAATCCGGCGGGGGCGAGGGCGAGCAGTCGCAGGACTCCGGCGGTGGAGGACGGGAGGTCCTCGTAGACGAACCGGAAGGCCCGCGCCAACGCCCGGACACCCTGCGGCTGTTCGGGGTCCCAGGGGACGGAGCGCAGCCGTTTGGCGGCGTCGGCGACGGAGACGGTGGGGCGGGTGGCGAGCCAGCCGCCGACGACGGCGAGCGCGGCGGGCTGCCCGCCGCACTCCTCGGCGAGCGACTCGGCGGCCTGGGGGTCGACCGTGATGCGGACGGAGCCGGTGTAGGTGCCGAGCAGTTCGATCGCGGCCTTGGCGTCCAGGCCGCCGATGGTGCACGGGCGGATGTCCGGGATGCCGGTGAGCGGGCCGCGCGCGACGGCGACGACGAGACAGTCCGGGTTCTCGGGGAGCAGCAGGTCGACCTGCTCGGCGTCGTGGGCGTCGTCGAGGAGCAGCAGCACCCGGCGCTCGGCCAGCGCGTCGCGCACCATCTCGGACAGCTCGTCCTCACCGGCGCCGGGCGGTACGGCGATGCCGAACTCGCCGAGCAGGTCGCGCGCGGTGCGTTCGGCCGGGACGGGTTCGCCGCTCGGCTCGGTGAGCCGAATGTGGCGCACCCCGTCCGGATACCGCCGCCCGACCTGCCGCGCCAACTCCCGTGCGAGCGCGGTCCGTCCGGAGCCGCGCTGACCGGCGATGAGCAGCACGCGGGTATGGGCGGCCTTCCGCCCGGCGATGGTGTTGAGCCCGGCCCGCTCGATGTCGGTGTGCAGGCTCTTCAACTCCCGCTGGCGCCCGAAGAATCCGGGGGCGGCGTCGGGCCCGCCCGACGCGGTCCCGGCGGCCACCGCGTCCGGCGGCGGTGCGACCGCGACTCCGGCCGAGGTCGGCACGTCCGGGCGTACGTCGGCCCGGCGGTGGCGCGGCTCCCCGGGCGGGGGGTCCGCCGGCGGATCGTCGCTCCTCGTCGTACGGTCCGGGACGGCTCGTACGCGGGCGGACGGGCGGTCACCTGAGGGACCGTCAGGATAGGAACCCCGGTCGGGTGCGACGCTCGAATCGGCTGACGCCTCGTCAGGGTGCTTCGCCTCGGGCGGAGTTGGAGGCTCCGTACGCGACCGGGCAGGGCCGCCGTTCACGTCCACCGCCTGGTCCGTCACGGCCACGCTCCTTCCCCTGCCCGTCCGGCGGGGTGCGCACGAGTCGAGCCCGGCGGGTGTCCGCACGGGCGATTCGAGCCTAGTTCACGCCCCACCACCGGCCCCCTGGGGCACGGCGACAAATCCCCCAATCGGATCAGCAGTTCGTCCTACTGGGACACACTCCAGAGGTCCCTCATGCCTCGAACGGCCGCGCCGGCCACTCCGCGTCCGCCGGACGCAGCGCGTCGAGACCGTCCCCCGCCAGCGCGGCGGTCAGCGACAGCGCGCCCACGACGAGCGCGTTGTTGTGCAGTTCGCCCGCGAGCACCCCCCGCACCAGCTCCGCCAACGGCACCCGCGCCTGCTCCATGTCCGCCTCCTCGTCGGAGACCTCGAAGCGCGCGCCCTCCGCCTCCGACAGATCGCGGGCCAGGAAGATCCGTACGGACTCGTCGCAGCCGCCCGGCGTCGTGTAGACGTCCGTCAGCACCCGCCAGTCCTCCGCCTTGACGTGCGCCTCCTCGTACAGCTCCCGCTGCGCCGCGTGCAGCGGGTTCTCACCGGGGACGTCGAGCAGGCCCGCCGGGATCTCCCACAGCTTCTGCCGGACGGGATGGCGGTACTGCCGTACGACGAGCACGCGGTCCGCCTCGTCCAGGGCGAGGATCGCGACCGAGCCCGGGTGGACCTGGTAGTCGCGGCGCGCCACCGAGCCGTCCGGCATGACCACGTCGTCCGTACGGACGCTGGTCTTGTTGCCCCGGAACGGCGTCGCGGTGGCCGTGATCCGCCACTCCTCGGGGGTGTCCTTGATGGCCATCGAAACTTACCTCCACACACGCCCACACAGCGGAAACCGAGGTACGGATCCCGGGGACACCGGGAGAGCCGTACCTCGGCAACGTTATCGCCTCGGGCCCCGCGGCTACTCGCCCCGACGACGCTCCACCGCGGCCTTGACCAGGCCCGCGAAGAGCGGATGCGGCCTCGTCGGACGCGACCGGAGCTCCGGGTGCGCCTGCGTGGCGACCAGATAGGGGTGGGTCGTACGGGGGTACTCCACGTACTCGACGAGCTTGTTGTCGGGCGAGGTGCCCGAGAAGACGAGGCCCGCCTTCTTCTCCAGCTCGGCGCGGTAGGTGTTGTTCACCTCGTAGCGGTGCCGGTGGCGCTCCTCCACGTACGGCTGGTCGTCGTAGACGCCCCGCACGATCGAGCCGTCCGCGAGCTTCGCCGGATACAGGCCGAGCCGCATCGTGCCGCCCAGATCGCCGGCACCCTCCACGTACGCGAGCTGCTCCTCCATGGTGGAGATCACCGGATGAGCGGTCGCGGCGTCGAACTCGGTGGAGTTGGCGTCCGGGTTCTCCAGGAGGTTGCGCGCGGCCTCGATGATGATGCACTGGAGGCCCAGACAGATGCCCAGCAAGGGGATCTTCTGTTCGCGTGCGTACTGGATCGCGCCGACCTTGCCGGTCACCCCGCGCTCGCCGAACCCGCCGGGGATCAGGATGCCGTCGACGTCCCCGAGCTGGCGTGCCGCGCCCGCGGGCGTCTTGCAGTCGTCCGACGTGACCCACTTGACCTTGACCCGGGCGCGGTTGGCGAAACCGCCGGCCCGCAGCGCCTCGGTCACCGACAGATACGCGTCGGGCAGGTCGATGTACTTGCCGACCAGCGCGACCGTGACCTCGTGGTCGGGGTTGTGGACCCGGTCCAGCAGGTCGTCCCAGACGGTCCAGTCGACGTCCCGGAACGGCAGGTCCAGCTTCCGTACGACATAGGCGTCCAGGCCCTCGGTGTGCAGGACCTTCGGGATGTCGTAGATGGACTTCGCGTCGATCGCCGCGACCACGGCGGCCTCGTCCACGTCGCACATCAGCGAGATCTTGCGCTTGATCGACAGCGGCACCTCACGGTCGGCGCGCAGCACGATCGCGTCCGGCTGGATACCGATGCTGCGCAGCGCGGCGACCGAGTGCTGTGTCGGCTTGGTCTTCAGCTCGCCGGAGGGGCCGATGTACGGGAGCAGGGAGATGTGCACCACGAAGACGTTGTCGCGGCCCACCTCGTGGCGGACCTGACGGACGGTCTCCAGGAACGGCTGTGACTCGATGTCGCCCACCGTGCCGCCGACCTCGGTGATGACGACGTCGACGTCGTCGGTCGCCATACGCCGGATGCGGTGCTTGATCTCGTTGGTGATGTGCGGGATGACCTGGACCGTGTCGCCGAGGTACTCGCCGCGCCGCTCCTTGGCGATGACCGTGGAGTAGACCTGGCCGGTGGTGACGTTGGCCGAGCCGTCGAGGTCGACGTCGAGGAAGCGCTCGTAGTGCCCGATGTCCAGGTCGGTCTCGGCGCCGTCGTTGGTGACGAACACCTCACCGTGCTGGAAGGGGTTCATCGTGCCGGGGTCGACGTTCAGATACGGGTCGAGCTTCTGCATGGTGACCCGCAGGCCCCGCGCTTTGAGGAGTGCCCCCAGGCTGGAGGCGGTCAGGCCCTTGCCGAGGGAGGAAGCGACGCCCCCGGTGACGAAGATGTGCTTGGTCGTCGAGGAGGTCGAGGATCGGTTCGGCATGGCCAAGACGGTGCTCCCGTGGTCGCGGTCTGAGGTGCGTACCGGCGCCCCTGTCCGGTTGAGTCACCGGTGAGACCGGAGGATCTGGAGGGGCGGCCGTCGCTGCGGTTCGGGGCCCCTGAGAAGTGCTTGGGGGCCATCCGTCCACGGGCCACCAGGGTATCAGCGACGGCAGGGGGGCGTTCGCGTCGGCCGCGGGGCGGCGGCGCGTCGCCCGCACGTCCGGGCGTTCGCCGGGGCTCGCGAGGGGCGCGGGGCGCGCCCGGCGGTGCGCTCCCGATCACTCCGTGACCGCTGCCCGCGAGAGCGGTACCTCCGGCCCTGCAAAGACCTTTTCCGGCCAACCCACCGTGGGGGTTTGACGGTCCGTCGAACGCCGCTCAAGATCACAAGTTGATCACTCCACAGGGCTTGATGATCAACACACCGTCACCACCCCGTCACGTCGGGGTCCACCGGACTGTCCGCATTCGGCCGCCGCCCCGTAACCGCACGTCATCCGAGCTGCGCCGGCGTGGGTTGTGTCACTGTTGGCCAACTCGTTCAGCTTATTTGTGTTGCCTGGACACCTGCGCGGATCTCCGAAGTGCGTCGTATCCTGCTCGGACATTCGCTGCCGAGTCCGGCCGGCAAACGGCACTACCCCCGCCCGTGTTCCCGGAAAAAGAGCTCGTCAACGACCCTTTCCCGCAGTAAGCGCCCCACGGGGCGAACGTGGCCGTTCGACTGGAGATGCACGTGGCCGGGCGCATCGAGGATTACGCACTCATCGGAGACATGCAGACCGCCGCCCTGGTCTGCCGGGACGGCACAGTCGACTGGCTGTGCCTGCCCCGCTTCGATTCGCAAGCCGTGTTCGCGGCGCTGCTGGGGACCGATGAACACGGTTTCTGGCGGCTCGGACCCGCGGCTCCGGCAGGAGCCGAGCCCCCGCGGGCCGACCGGCGCCGCTATGTGGGTGACTCCCTGATCCTGGAATCGGAGTGGGACACGCCACGCGGCACGGTCAGGGTGACCGATTTCATGCCCCCGCGTGACGGCGCGCCGCAGCTGATCCGGATCGTGGAAGGCGTCAGCGGCCGGGTGCCGATGCGCTCCGCGCTGCGGATGCGCTTCAGCTACGGCCGGGTCGTGCCCTGGGTGCACCAGGTGGACAACCGCACCGTCGCCGTCGCGGGGCCGGACTCGATCTGGCTCGACACCGAGGCGGACACGTACGGCAAGAACCTGACGACGTACTCCGACTTCACCGTGGCGCCCGGCGACCGGATCGCCTTCACCATCAGCTGGCAGCCCTCGCACCGGCAGCCGCCCGCGCTGCCGGACCCCGAGGGATCGCTGACGCTGACGTCGGAGTTCTGGCGGGAGTGGGTCGAGCACTGTACGTACCACGGCCCCTACCGCGAGGCCGTCGTCCGCTCGCTGATCACGCTCAAGGCCCTGACGTACGCGCCGACCGGCGGCATCGTCGCCGCGCCCACGACGTCGCTTCCCGAGGAGATCGGGGGCGTACGGAACTGGGACTACCGCTACACCTGGCTGCGCGACGCCGCCATCACCCTCTCCTCCCTGCTGCGCACCGGCTACCGCGAGGAGGCCCGCGCCTGGCGTGAGTGGCTGCTGCGGGCCGTCGCGGGCGACCCCGAGAACCTCCAGATCATGTACGGGATCGCGGGCGAGCG
The DNA here is from genome assembly GCF_042716895.1 of Streptomyces sp. NPDC058653. Classification (NCBI taxonomy): domain Bacteria; kingdom Bacillati; phylum Actinomycetota; class Actinomycetes; order Kitasatosporales; family Streptomycetaceae; genus Streptomyces; species Streptomyces sp. NPDC058653. The sequence continues at coordinate 23,634 of NZ_JBHXRM010000063.1, forward strand.
TGAGCTGGGCGAGGCGGAGCTGGACTGGTTGCCCGGTTACGAGAGGTCGGGCCCCGTCCGGGTCGGCAACGGCGCCGCGCACCAGCTCCAGCTCGATGTGTACGGCGAGGTCACCGAGGCCCTGCACCTGGCGCACATGACGGGCCTGGCCCGCAACGACTACGCCGCGCTGCTCCAGCTCAAGCTGATCGAGTATCTGGAGACGCACTGGGACCAGCCGGACGAGGGCATCTGGGAGGTCCGGGGACCGCGCCGGCACTTCGTGCACTCGAAGGTGATGGCGTGGGTCGCGGTCGACCGGACGATCAAGCTGATCGAGTCCGGCGACGCGGACGGCCCGCTGGAGCGCTGGCGCGAGATGCGCGACGACATCCACCACGACGTGTGTGAGAAGGGTTACGACAAGGAGCGCAACACCTTCACGCAGTCCTACGGCTCCAAGGAACTGGACGCCTCGCTGCTGCTGATCCCGCAGATGGGCTTCCTGCCGCCGGACGACAAGCGCGTCATCGGCACGATCGAGGCGATCCAGCGCGAGCTCTCCACGGAGGACGGTTTCGTCCTGCGCTACCCGACCTCGGGCGAGCACACCGGTCTCGACGGCCTGGAGGGCGACGAAGGCGCGTTCCTCGCCTGCTCGTTCTGGCTGGCCGACGACCTCGCGATGATCGGGCGCGTCGACGAGGCCCGCAAGCTCTTCGAGAAGCTGCTCGCGCTCCGCAACGACCTCGGGCTGCTCGCCGAGGAGTGGGACCCGAGGCTCCAGCGCCAGGTGGGCAACTTCCCGCAGGCGTTCAGCCATGTCCCGCTGATCGACACGGCGCTGCGCCTGACGGCTTCGGGGGCGTACGGCGGCTGACCCCGCCGAGGTCCGCGCGGGTCGGCAGACCGGTCCGCGCGGGCCGACGAGCGGTCCGCGCGGTTCCGGGGACGGACAGGGGCGCGCGGGCCGGGTAGCGTCCGATCCCATGGACGATCAGGGCGGAATCACCGTGCGGCAGGCCCTGGAGCTGCCGGGCCTCCGTGCCGGGCTCCCGGAGGTCGTCGCCGGGGCGGACCGGCTGCACCGCACCGTGCGCTGGGCGCACGCGGGCGAGGTGCCGAACATCGCGTCCCTCCTCAAGGGTGGTGAGCTGCTGCTCACCACCGGCATCGGGCTCGGCGCCCGCCCCGCCGAGCAGCGTGCCTTCGTACGCGGCCTGGCCGATCGCGGGATCGCCGCGCTGGTGGTGGAGCTGGGGCCCCGGTTCGGGCGGCTGCCCGCGGCGGTCGTGGACGCGGCGCGGACGGCCGGGCTGCCGCTGGTGCAGCTGCATCGCGAGGTGCCGTTCGTGTCGGTGACCGAGGAGGTCCACACCGAGATCGTCAACGGGCACTACGCGTTGCTGCGGCAGGCCGACGAGGTCCACCGGCGGTGCACGGAGGCGCTGCTCGACGGCGGCGGCGTGCCCCAGGTGATGCGCGTCGTCGCGGACTTCGCGGGCAACCCGGTCTTCCTGGAGACCCCCGACGGGCAGTTGCTGTACGCGGCGGCCGAAGCGTCGGGGCAGCCGACGGCCGCCGGGCCGCTCCAGGTCTGGGAGGGGCTGCGGGCGCAGCGGGCCGACCGCGAGGCGGGTCCGCCGGCGGGCACGGTGCTGGTGGACGTACCCGGTGGCGGGCACGGGACCGGTGGCGTACGGGCCCGGCTCGTCCTGCCTCCGGTGTCGGCCCCGCTGCTTCCGGTGCACCGGATGGCGGCCGAGCGGGCGGCGGGCATCCTCGCGGTGGTGCTGATGCAGGCGCGCCAGGAGGACGAGCTGGCGGCGCGCGGCCGGGGCGACTTCCTCACCGATCTGGCGGAGGGCCGCGTCACGGCGGACGACGCGCCCGCGCAGGCGTCGGTGCTGGGGTTCCGGCCGGGCGGCGGTCCGCTGTTGCCGGTGGTGATGCGGCTGGGCCCCGAGCCGCCTCCACCGGGCGACTGGGCGCCGCTGGCGCGTGCCGTTCTGGAAGAGCTGGCGTCCGTCGGGGTGCCGGTGCTGCTGGGTGTACGTCCCGTGGAGGGGCGGGTCCCGTTGCTGGTCGGGCTGCGCTCGGAGTCCGAACGCGGCGCGGTCGCCGACCGGGTGGCGGCGGCTCTGCGGGCGGGCGTGGAACGGGCCGGTCTTGAGCGGCCCGGCGGCCCGAGGCCCGTGGTGGTCGTCGGCGTCCCGGGCGGCTGGGCGGCGGCGAGCGCGGGCCTGCGTCACGCGGCGGAGACGGCTGCCGCCGCCGGGGGCCTGCCGGAGCGGCCGTGGCACGACGCCCTGCGGCTGGACATCGATCTGCTGCTGTGGCGGCTGCGGGACCACCCCGACCTGTCGGCGTTCGTGGACCGCGCGATCGGCCCGCTGCTCGTCCACGACCGCACCTCACGCGCCCCGTTGCTGCCGACGCTGACGACGTTCCTGGACCACGCGGGCCGTAAGGCGGAGACCGCGCGCGAACTGCATCTGAACCGGCAGACCCTCTACAACCGGCTGGCCCGGATCTCCGAACTGCTCGGCACCGACCTGGACGACCCGCGCACGGTCCTGGCCCTGAGCCTGGCCCTGCGCGCGCGGCGGCACGTGCGCTGAGCGGGAGCGGTGGACCGCGTCCGGGATTCGCCCGCCGGGGCGACCTTCACCGGCCCGGGTCACCGACCACCGGCCCGGATCACCTCGGCGGGGACGGCTCGGTCAACTCGTCGTAGACACTGAGGACTTGGGCGATGGTGTGGTCCTCCGTCGGCCACGTCGCCGCACGGACGTGCCCGGCCGCCGCGAGTTCGCCCAGCCGCTCGGGATCGGCCAGCAGCCGGGTCACGGTGTCCGCGAGGGCCCGGGCATCGCCGTACGGGACCAACTCCGCCGCGTCGCCGACCAGTTCGGGCACGGCGCCGACGGCCGTCGCGACCAGGGGGACACCGAGCCGCAGCGCCTCCTGGGCCAGCAGCGAGCGGGCCTCCCAGCGGCTGGTGAGCAGCGCGATGTCGGCGGCGGCGAGGAGTTCGCTCACGTCGTCACGGCGGCCGACGAGACTGACGGGCAGGTCCTCGTCGTCGATCCGGCCCTGGAGCAGGGCCCGTTCACGGCCCTCCCCCGCGATGACCAGAAGGGGTACGGGGTCGAGCTCGCGCCAGGTCCGCGCCGCGTCCAGCAGGGTGCCGTAGCCCCGGCCGGGTACGAGGCTGCCGACCGCCATCAGCAACGGCCGCCCCACCGCGCCCAGTTCGGCGCGGGCCTTGCCGCCCGCGTCGCACTCGTCGTCCTCGCCCGCCGCCGGGGACCGGCGCGGGGCCGGTACCGCGACCGGCGCGAGGCGCGCGTCCCGGGCGCCGCGCTCGCGGGCCCGGTCGACCAGCTCCGAGGAGGCGCCGAGCACAACGGCCGCCGCCCTGACGGCCCTTCGCTCCAGAAGCCGCAGCACATGGCCGCGCGGTCCTTCCGCGTGCACACGGGTGTGCCAGGTGACGACGAGGGGGACGCGCCGCCCGCCGAGGGCGACCGCCGCGCGTACGGCGGCGTGCACTCCGTGCGCGTGCACCACGTCGGCGCCGGCGCAGGCGGCCCGCAGCGCTCCGAGGGAGAGGGGGTCGCCCCGCCGGGCCACCGGCACATGGTCGGCACCGCAGCCCCGGAAGTCGTAGGTCCGCTCCAGCGACTCCGGCGCGCAGACGGTGACCCGCACGCCCCGGGCGACGAGCCCGGCCGTCAGCGATCTGACGTGCGCGCTGCTTCCCGCACTGCCACCGCCGAGCACCTGGACCGTACGCAGCTGTGTCACGTGCCCGAGGCTCCTGTTTCCGGTGGTGTGTGCCGTCCCAAGGATGCCAGCCGGTACGGACCTTCCGGCACCGAGGGGGCGTCGCGGGTGTGTCGATCGCCGCGGACTCCCCGCCCGATATCACTCACACGAGTGACACCTGGGCGTGCCCCACCTACGGTACCGGGCGGGAGCGCGGGCCCCCGCCTCCGCCCGCGCCACTCCCACCACCCGCCGGAGGCGGCCTAGCCGTCCGCGCGGGCCGTCGCCAGCAGTTCCTCCGCGTGGGCGCGGGCCGTCTCCGAGTCCTCCTGGCCCGCCAGCATCCGGGACAACTCCCGTACCCGGTCCTCGCCTTCGAGAGCCGTGACACCGGAGCGCGTCACCGAGCCGTCGTTCGTCTTCTCCACCAGCAGCTGCCGGTCGGCGAAGGCCGCGACCTGCGGCAGGTGCGTCACGACCACCACCTGCGCGGACTTGGCGAGCTTCGCCAGCCGGCGGCCGACCTCGACCGCCGCCTTGCCGCCGACGCCCGCGTCGACCTCGTCGAAGAGATACGTCGGCACCGGATCGGACCCCGCGAAGACGACCTCGACCGCGAGCATCACCCGGGAGAGCTCACCGCCGGAGGCACCCTTGGCGATCGGCCGCGGCGGGGCGCCGGGGTGCGGGGCCAGCAGCAGTTCGACCTCGTCGGCGCCCGAGGAGCCGTACGCCACCGGGCGGCCGTCCACCTCGACGCCGTCCGGGTCCTCGGTCTGCCGTACGTCGAACGAGACGCGCGCGTGCGGCATCGCGAGGGAGGCGAGTTCGCCGGTGACCGCTTCGGCGAAGCGCGCCGCCGCCTCCGTACGGGCGTCGGTCAACGCCTGTGCCAGAACGGACAGTTCACCCAACAGAGTGGTGTGCTCGACGGTCAGCTCGCCGATCCGCTCGTCGTCGCCCTCGAGTTCGGTCAGCCGCGCCGCGTTCTCCTGGGCCCAGGCCAGCACCTCGGTGATGTCCTGGCCGTACTTGCGCGTCAGCCCGGTCAGCGCGGCCCGGCGCTCCTCGACCGCCGCGAGCCGGCGCGGGTCGGAGTCCAGGTTGTCGGCGTATCCGGCCAGTTCACCGGCCACGTCCGCCAGCAGGATCGCGATCTCGCCCATCCGGTCGGCGAGCGTGGCGAGGGCCGGGTCGTGGGACCGTACGGCCTCCAGCGCGCGCCCCGCGCCGCCGACGAGCGTCGTCGCGTCGCCGCCGTCCGACGGGTCCTCCGGGTCACCCGCGAGCGCCGCGTGCGCGAGGGCGGCGGCCGAGGCCAGCGCCTCGGCGTGGCCGAGCCGCTCGGCCTCCGCGGCCAGTTCGGTGTCCTCCCCCGGCAGCGGCTCGACGGCGGCGATCTCGTTCAGACCGAAACGCAGCAGGTCCGCCTCCTGGGCGCGCTCACGGGCGCGGGTGGTCAGCTCCTCCAGCTCGGCGGCGACGGTCCGCAGCCGCCGGTACGCCTCCGCGTACTTGGCGAGCGGCGCGGCGACGGCGTCCCCCGCGTACCGGTCCAGCGCCTGCCGCTGCCGCGCGGGCCTCAGCAGACCCTGCTGGTCGGTCTGGCCGTGCACGGCGACGAGGTCGTCCGCCAGCTCGGCGAGCACGCCCACCGGCACGGAACGTCCGCCGATGTGGGCGCGCGAGCGCCCCTCGGCCGAAACGGTCCGGCTGATCAGCAGCGCGCCGTCGTCGAGCTCCGCGCCCGCCTCCTCCGCCCGCCGGGCGGCCGGGGCGTCGGCCGACATGGTGAGCCGCCCCTCGACCACCGCGGCCTTGGCACCGATCCGCACCAGCGCCGGGTCGGCCCGGCCGCCCAGCAGCAGCGCCAGACTGGTGACGACCATGGTTTTGCCCGCGCCTGTCTCACCGGTCACCGCGGTGAACCCCGGCGACAGCTCGACAACCGCGTCGTCGATGACCCCGAGCGACCGTATCCGCATCTCCTCCAACACGGACACGACCATACGAGGTCCGGAGGCCGCCGTGCGACGGCCCCCGCCCTCCGGTTCGATCCCGGGGGTGCTCCGAGGGGGTGCCCCGGGCCGGGACGGGCTAGTGCGGCGCCCCTCGCCACCCCGCGACCGGGAGGGCGAACTTCGCCACCAGCCGGTCCGTGAAGGACGCCTGGTGCAGCCGTGCGAGGCGTACGGGCACCGCCCCGCGCCGTACCTCCACCCGCGCGCCAGCCGGCAGCTCGACCGTCCTGCGTCCGTCGCACCACAGCACGCCGTGCGGCGTATGGGGCTGCACCTCCACCGCGAGCACCGACTTCGGCGAGGTCACCAGCGGCTTCGCGAACAGCGCGTGCGCGCTGATGGGCACCATGAGCAGCGCCTCCACCTCGGGCCACACCACGGGACCGCCGGCCGAGAAGGCGTACGCCGTCGAACCGGTCGGGGTGGCGCACACGATGCCGTCGCAGCCGAAGCCGGTCACCGGCCGCCCGTCGATCTCCAGGACGACCTCCAGCATCCGCTCGGGCGAGACCTTCTGCACGGCGGCCTCGTTGAGCGCCCAGTCCTCGTGCACGACGGTGCCGTTGCTGTGCACGAGGACGTCGATGGTCATCCGCTCCTCGACCTCGTACGCGCGGGTGACGACCCGGTCGACGACCTTGTCGAGATCGTCGCGCTCCGCCTCCGCGAGGAAGCCGACCCGCCCCAGGTTGACGCCGAGCATCGGCACGCCCGACGTACGCGCGAAGGAGGCGCCGCGCAGCAGCGTGCCGTCGCCCCCGAGCACGATCAGCAGCTCACAGCCGTTCAGCGCGCCCGACGTGTCGTCCGGGACGGTCTCGACCTCCGACGGGAGCGGCAGGTCGCCGGCCTCGGCGGCCAGTACGCGTACACCGATGCCGTTGCGCAGCAGTCCCTGGACCACCAGTTCGGCGCTGCGGATCGCGGCGGGTCTGCCGGTGTGGGCCAGCAGGAAGACCGTGCGTCGCTCCGCACCGGTCTCCGCGGTCTGTTCTGCGTTCGTCGTCAACGGGGTCCCTCCGCCACAGCACGGTCGACATCGGCCGGGTCGACGTCTGGCGCCCCGGCGGTGAGCCACAGGAAGTATTCGACGTTCCCGGCGGGGCCGGGCAGGGGGCTCGCGGTGACGCCTCGCGTCCCGAGGCCGAGCTCCGCCGCCTGGTCCGCCACCGTCCGTACGGCCTCGGCGCGCAGCTCCGGGCTGCGCACGACACCGCCGCTGCCGAGGCGTTCCCTGCCCACCTCGAACTGCGGTTTGACCATCAGGACCAGGTCCGCGTCGGGCGCGGCACACCGCGCCAGCGCGGGCAGCACCAGGCCCAGCGGGATGAACGACAGGTCCCCCACGATCAGGTCCACCGGCTCTCCTTCGACGATCTCGGGCGTCAACTCACGTACGTTCGTACGGTCCTTGACGGTGACCCGTTCATCGCTCCGGAGTGACCAGGCGAGTTGTCCGTAGCCGACGTCCACGGCGACGACCTCCCGGGCCCCCGACCGCAGCAGTACGTCGGTGAAGCCGCCCGTCGACGCGCCCGCGTCCAGTGCCCTGCGCCCCTCGACCCGCAGTCCCCGGGGTACGAAGACGGCGAAGGCGCCCGCGAGTTTGTGTCCGCCGCGCGAGACGTAACCGGGGTCGCCGCCGTCCTCGGCGACCACCACGGCGGCGCTCTTCTCGACCTGGGTGGCCGGCTTGGTCGCGGTGGCGCCCGCGACGGTCACGCGTCCCGCGGCGATCAGTTGGGTCGCGTGCTCACGGGAGCGCGCGAGTTTGCGGCGTACCAGCTCGGCGTCGAGGCGTTGGCGTGCCACTCCTGCCACTTTCGGTTCAGCTCCTGTGGTCGTACGGCTGCGCGGGGCCGGGTCGGGGGGCGGCCTGGCCTGGTCCGGGGCGTACGTCGAGCGCGGTGAGCGCGTCGCGCAGGCCCCGGTGCACATCCTCGTACACGTCGAGGTGGCCGTCCGCCGGGAGGTGGTCCGCGTCGCCGAGTCTGGCCAGTTTCCCGTCCACCTCGGGGTTGCCGGTGGGGACGCGGTCGATGCCGAGGGGCGCGGGGGCCGCCGGGTCGTGGGCCGGGGCGGAGGGCTCGGGCCCGGGTTCCGGCCGGGTGTCCGGTTCGGGCCGGGCCGGTGGCTCGGGGGGAAGGAAGGCCCGTTGCACGTCCGCCGGGCCCGCCGTCTCGTCGCTCATGCCCAGACGCTACCGCGAAGCCCTGCGGTACCGTCGATCACGATGGCGACGAAGGAGGAGTGCCGCAGCGCACTCGAAAAGCTCTCGGACAACATGGCGCGGGCGGACCACGGGATCCGCGGGGCGAGCGGTCTCGACCGCTCGCTGAGCTGCCACATCACGGACCTCGACACGACCTTCACCGGCCGGATCGAGGACGGCCGGATCGAGGTGCACGACTCCCACGACGGCCCGCCGCGTGAGAAGGCGCAGATCAGGCTGGCGATGGCGGGCGACGATCTGGTGGCCATGGTTGACGGCGAGTTGAACTTCGCCAGGGCGTGGGGATCGGGGCGGGTCAAGCTCGAAGCGGGTTTCCGCGATCTGCTGCGGCTGCGTTCCCTCCTCTGAGCCGGCCGCCCGGCGAGCGGGCGGCGGCGCGTACGGGTCACCCGGCGGCGCGCAGGGGCATGCTGTGCCGCGCCCCGGGCGCGGCCGGGACGACGAGCGGGGTGCCCGTCTCCGGCTCGTCGGTCACTTCGTCGACATAGCGATCGACCGGCTCACCGACGCCGGTCGACGCCATCGACACCTCGACAATCCGTTCGTCGTCCCGCGACCGGATCGGCGACCGTGATGCCGTCCGGCGCGCTCCCGCGCGCGGGAGGGGACGCGTAGTACCGCTGGTACCGCGCCCCTTCCCGTACGCGCATCCGTTCGCGCCGCTACAGCCCGAGCCTCGCCAGCACCTTGCCCCCGTCCAGGGCGCACGCGCCGTCCCCCGCATGCGTCCAGGCCGCGGCGCACAGCGCCCGGAGCCCGTCCATCGCCGCGCCGTCACCGTCGAGCACCAGGGCCTCGTCCCGTACGGACGCGGTCCACCCGCCGCAGACGAACGCGCCGTCCCGGCCCGCGACTTCGGGCTGTCCGGTCAGCAACCCGCGCAGATCCGCGTCCACATACGTCGGCCGGTACTTCGGCTCGGCGGCCAGCAACCGCGCCCCGTCCGTCACCCCGGTCAGCACCAGCAGCGAGTCCATACCGCCGTTGAACGCGCCCTCGATGTCGGTGTCCAGCCGGTCCCCCACGACGATCGGCCGCTTCGCCCCCGTCCGTAGCACGGTCTCCCGGTTCATCGGCGGCAGCGGCTTGCCCGCCACCTGCGGGTCGGCGCCGGTGGCGATCCGTACGACCTCGACGGCCGCCCCGTTGCCCGGCGCGATCCCCCGCGCGCTCGGAATGGTCAGGTCGGTGTTGGACGCGAACCACGGCACACCACGCGCGATCGCGTACCCGGCCTCGGCGAACCGCCCCCACGCCAGGTCCGGTCCGCCGTAGCCCTGCGCCACGGCCGCCGGATCGTCGTCGGCCGACTCCACGGGCTCAAGTCCCCGCTCCCGCAGGGCGACCCGCAGGCCCTCGCCGCCGATCACCAGCACCCGGGCGCCGGCCGGCACCTGCTCGGAGATCAGCCGCGCCACCGCCTGCGCCGACGTGATCACCTCGGCGGGCTCGGCGGGCACCCCCAGCTCCGTCAGATGCGCGGCGACGGCGTCCGGCGTCCGCAGCGCGTTGTTGGTGACGTACGCGAGACGCATTCCGCCGTCCCGGGCCGTGATCAGCGAGTCGACGGCATGGTCGACGGCCTCACCGCCCGCGTACACCACCCCGTCGAGGTCCAGCAGAGCCGTGTCGTACGCCTCGTTGAGCGCCGTCGCGCTGCTGTCGGGCCTGGTCCTGCTCGGCTGACTCATCAGTCTCCCGTTTCCTCTTCCGCCCCATGACCGGACGTTCCTCCCCCGATCATCGCTCATGCCCGCGCCCGCATACGATGCGCAGATGAACACCACAGGGTCGGCAGGGAAAGGTCTCCGTCTGATCCCGTTCCGCGGGCTGCGCTACGTCCCCGAACGGGTGGGCAGCCTGGCCGCCGTGACGTCGCCGCCGTACGACGTCGTGGTACGGCCCGACGGACTCCACCACCTGGAGTCGGCCGACCCGCACAACATCGTCCGGCTGATCCTGCCGCAGGCCGCGACCGCCGCCGACCGGCACCGTCAAGCGGCGGAGACACTCCAGCGCTGGCTCGCGGAAGGCGTGCTCGCGCCGGACGCGGAACCGGCGCTGTACGTGTACGAGCAGCGCAACGGCGACGTGCTCCAGCGCGGGATCATCGGGGCCCTGGCCCTGACCACGCCCGCCGAGGGTGTCGTACTGCCGCACGAGGACGTCATGCCGGACATCGTCGAGGACCGCGCTGCCCTGATGCGGGAGACCGCCACCAATCTGGAACCGCTGCTCCTCAGCTACCGCGGCGACGGCAGCGCGACCGGCACCACCGCCGTCATAGAACGGACCGTACGGCGCAAGCCCCTGCTCTCCACCACCACCGAGGACGGCTTCAGCCACCGCCTCTGGTCGGTCACCGAGCCGGCGGATCTGGCGGACATCGAACTGGATCTGGCGGACCGTCAGGCACTCATCGCGGACGGTCACCACCGCTGGGCGACCTATCTGCGGCTGCGCGAGGAACACCCGCCGTCCGAGGCCGGCCCCTGGGACTACGGCCTGGTCCTGCTGGTGGACACCGCGCGCTACCCGCTCCAGGTCCGCGCGATCCACCGGCTGCTGCACCGGCTGCCGGTCGCGGACGCGCTGACGGCGCTGCGGGACATGCCGGGCTCGTTCCGGGTCCGCACACTCGACGGCACGCTGCCGGAGGCACTGGAAGCACTGTCCGGGGCGGGGGCCGGGGACAACGCGTTCCTGCTGGCGGGCGACGGCCGCTTCCACCTGATCGACCGCCCCGACCCGGCGCTCCTGGCCCGTACGGTGCCGGCCGACCGCCCGGAGGAGTGGCGCGCGCTCGACGCGACCGTGCTGCATCTCACGCTGCTCGACCACATCTGGAAGATCCCGGACGCGCCCGATCACATCTCGTACATCCACGACACCGAGGCCGTCGTGGAGCAGGCGGAGCGCCACGGCAGTACGGCGGTCCTGCTGCGTCCGGTACGCGAAGAGGTCGTACGGGACCTGGCACGCCACGCGGTCACGATGCCGCGCAAGTCGACGTCGTTCGGCCCGAAGCCGGCGACGGGCCTGGTGCTGCGGAGCCTCGCGGAGGACTGAGAGCCGGCGTGAACGACCGGCGGAGAAAACAAAAGGGCTCCATCCCCCGGTGGGGATGGAGCCCTCTCTCATGCCGCGTGGATCACCGGATCAGGACTTGTCGCTCCCGGGCTCCGGCTCCTCGTCGGCGATGTCGTCGTCATCGTCCGAGAGGGGCTCGGGTGCCTCGTCCACGAGACCGCCCGCGCCGTCCGCCTCGTCCTCGTCGTCGTCCTCATCCGCATCGAGGTCAACGTCGATGTCGACGAACTGGACGCCGTCCAGGGCCGCGAGACGGTCGGAGGCGTCCGTGGCGCCGTCCTTGTCGGCCTCCAGGGCCTTCGCGAACCACTCACGCGCCTCGTCCTCGCGCCCGGCCGACAGCAGGGCGTCGGCGTACGCGTAGCGCAGCCGCGCGGACCACGGCTGTACGGAGTTGGAGCCCAGCTCGGGCCCCTGCAGGGTCACGATGGCGGCGTCGATCTGCCCCATGTCCCGGCGCGCGCCGGCGGCGACGAGCCGCATCTCGACCTGTCCGGCCTTGTCGAGCTTCAGCACCTCGGGCTCACCGGCCATGGTCAGGGCGCGTTCGGGACGGCCGAGACCACGCTCGCAGTCGGCCATGACGGGCCACAGGTCGACGTTGCCCGTCATCCGCCGCGCCGCCCTGAACTCGGCGAGGGCCTCGCCGTACTTCTGGGTCGCGTACGCGGCGAAGCCGGCGGCCTCGCGCACCGCGGCGACCCTGGAGGCGAGCCGCAGGGCCACGCGCGAGTAGGCGTAAGCCTGGTCGGGGTCCTCGTCGATGAGGTTGGCGACCATGACGAGGTTCTTGGCGACGTCGTCGGCGAGGGTCTTGGGCAGGCTCATCAGCTCCTGCCGCACAGCCTTGTCGATCTCGTCACCGGTGACGTCCTCGGGGATGGGCAGCCGCTTGATGGGCTCCCGGTCCCGATCCCGGTCGTCACGTCCCCTGTACCCACCGCGGTCGTCACGGTCGTCACGTCCCCGATACCCGCCACGGTCTCGGTCGCGATCCCGATCCCGGTCGTCACGTCGGCCGAAACCGCCGCCGCCACTGGGCCGACCGCCGGTGGGACGGCCACCGGAGGTGGGACGGCCACCACGGTCGTCGTCACGGTCACGGCGCGGGCCGCTCGGCCGATCGTCACGGCGGAAAGGCGGACGCTCATCGCGCCCACGGAACCCACCGCCACCACCCGAACCACCGGAGGACGGACGACCACCGCTCGTGGGCCGACCACCGGAGGCGGGACGGCCGCCACGGTCGTCGTCACGGTCCCGACGGGGACCGGTCGGCCGATCGTCACGACGGAACGACGGACGCTCGTCACGCCCACGCCGGTCGTCCCGACGCGGACCACTGGGACGCTCGTCACGTCCACGGAACCCGCCACCGCCACCACTCGTGGGACGACCTCCGCTGCCGGTCGGACGACCACCACGGTCGCCGCGCTCGTCGTCACGGCGCGGCCGGCTGGGCCGCTCGTCACGATCACGGAATCCACTGCCGCCGGTGGGACGTCCACCACTCGGGGGCCGGCCACCAGAGGTGGGACGGCCGCCACGGTCGTCGTCACGGTCACGGCGCGGTCCGCTCGGCCGGTCGTCGCGGCGGGAGGACGGGCGCTCATCGCGCCCACGGAACCCACCGCCACCACCCGAACCACCGGAACTACCGGACGGACGACCGCTGTTCGCGGGCCGGCCGCCGCCAGTTGGACGGCCTCCGCCGGTGGGCCGGCCACCGCCACGGTTGTCGTTGCGGGCTACGTAGTCGCCGACGCCACCGCCAGAGCCTGTGGGACGGCCGCCACGGGAACCGCTCCGGTCACCACCACCGTCCCTACGACGTGATTCGCGCTCCGGACGGTCGTCGGGAGAGTTGGGGGACATCGGCACGGCTCCTGTCTTCGGGTACCACAGTCATTCTCACGCAGCCGAGGAACGGACGCGCTTCCTACAAATCCAGAAAAACAAAAAGACCCCTGGTCCAGCGTGAACGCTGGACCAGGGGTCCTTGAAAGATTGTTCGGCGGCGTCCTACTCTCCCACAGGGTCCCCCCTGCAGTACCATCGGCGCTGAAAGGCTTAGCTTCCGGGTTCGGAATGTAACCG
>NZ_JBHXRM010000064.1:0-35909 GCF_042716895.1 Streptomyces sp. NPDC058653
CGGGTCTCGTGCGAGCACCGTTGTCGTACGACAACGGTGCTCGCACGAGACCCGCTCCGTACGAGAGCGTCGCCTGCCGCGGCGCCGCCGGACCCCGGCCCTAGACCGTCGCCGGTGTCGACGGCCGTTCCCAGACCGCCTGTACCCGCTTGCCCTCGGGCAGCGGCCGGATCTCCACTCGGTTCGCCAGCCTCAGCACCATGTGCCACCCGAAGCCGCCGCCCCCGCCGAAGTCGGGGTCGCGCGGAACCGGTGGCTGGGGGCTCGAATCGTCGATCTCCACGACCAACGACTCGCGCTCCGCCCGCAGATGGAGCCGCCACCAGCCCGACGTGTGCCGGACGGCGTTCGACACGAGCTCGGAGACGACGAGGAGCACCGCGTCGAGGTCGGCCCAGGCGCAGTGCTGCGTCAGGAATTCGGCGGCGGCCCCGCGGGCGGACGCCGTGTCCAGGTTTGGTGATTCGACGATCACCGTGTGCGGCTCTTCACTCATCTCGATCACTCGCCTACCCCGCTTTCGGGCATCCATCGGATCCACCCAGGGAGCTGTCCGTCCGCGAACGCCTGTCCGGGAACGACCGCCCGCCGAGAGGACGCTGTCCGGCCGGCACCACGAATGGCGGCACACATTCCGCTTCACGCAGGGCGGTCGCGACCGCCTCCGCGATGAGAACATGCCCGCTGTCGTCGGGGTGCACTCCGTCCACCAGGTGCTCCTCCCCGAGCAGGTCCCGGCCGGGGAGCAGCAGAAGCCGTTCGTCCCCCGCCGCGACGCCGTCGCGTACGGCTTCCTCCATGGCGGTACGCAGCTCGGTGAGCGTCGCCCCGAGCGCGTTGCCGGTGTGCTCCGCGTCGGGCCGCAGCACGGGCGAGACCACCAGCAGCGGTGTGCGGGGATGCCCTTCTCGTACGACGGCGAGGAACGCGCGCGTCGTCTCGTAGAGCAGCGGCGCCGAGTACGGCACACCGAACCAGCAGTTGGTGCCGAAGGCCAGGGTGAGCAGATGGGCGGGGAGCGCGGCGATGTGGGACGCGGTGGCCAGTTCGCCCCGGGCGGCGCCCGCGTAACCGAGGTTGACCGTGTCCAGACCGAGCGCCCGGCCCGCGACGGCGGGCCAGGAGCGCGCGGGGCGCGTCGACCACCAGCCCTCGGTGATCGAGTCGCCGTGGACCACCCAGCGCGGCTGTTCCGGCGCGGGCGCGAGGGCTCCGCCGACGGGCCGTACGCCCAGGATCTCGGGCGCGTGCGTCTCCGGGAGGTGGACGGTGAACGGGCCGTGTGAGGGCGGCAGTTCGATGTGCGCCACCTGCTCGCGCACCGGCTCGGTGAACGTCTCGGCCACGAGACGAGGACCCTCCCAGAGCGCGAAACCGTGGGCGAGTTCGGGCAGTGGGTCGCCGGGCTCCGGCACGGTCGCGCGGTACCGGATCTCCACGGCGTCCGCGCCGTCGGAGACGAACTCCAGCCGCACACCGACAGGCAGCGCCGCCCGCTGGGCGATGTCCCACGACAGCTGCGACATGTCCGAGGGATCCGCGCGCACCACCCGGTCGCCGTCCATCCAGCCCACGCCACGCAGGAAGGGTGCGGGATCCAGCCAGCTCATCGTGCTCCTCGATCCTGGTCGTCGTCCCGGAGCGCGGGCGCGCCTCCGAGGTCATGGGTGCCCGCCCCGTACAGGTGCCCCGTCGAGGGCCCGGAATGTTCCGCCGTCCGGCCCCGGTGGGGACCGCCCGGGTGATCATGGGTGAGATCGTCCGCCCCATGGTCTACTTCGGGTGCGGGGCGCGCCCGCCCCCGGCCGGCCACGGCGACCACCACCCGCAGAGAAGTGATCCACCCGCAGTGCGACTCAACAAGCTCGACGAACGCATCGTGCACGCCCTCGCCGAGGACGCCCGCCGCTCCTTCGCGGACATCGGCTCCGAGGTCGGCCTCTCGGCGCCCGCCGTGAAGCGGCGGGTGGACCGGCTGCGCGCCGAAGGCGCCATCACGGGCTTCACCGTACGGGTGGACCCGGCGGCGCTCGGCTGGGAGACCGAGGGTTTCGTCGAGATCTACTGCCGTCACAAGACATCGCCCGAGGACATCCGGCGTGGTCTCTCGCGCTACCCGGAGGTGGTGTCCGCGTCGACCGTCACGGGCGACGCCGACGCCCTGGTCCAGGTCTTCGCCGCCGACATGCGCCACTTCGAGCGGGTGCTCGAACAGATCGCGGGGGAGCCGTACGTCGAACGTACGAAATCGGTCCTCGTGCTCTCGCCGCTCCTCCGACGCTTCTCCTCCGGCGCCCCCGGGTAGCGCCCCTGCGTCAGGCGCGGTGCCGGGGCTCCCGTCCCCCGTACGGGAGCCCCGGCCGTCCTGCGCGCCGCTCAGCGGGTCAGAACCCCGGCTCCCACGGCACCACCCTGAAGTCGCCGGTGCCCGCCTTGACCTTCTCGAACGGCGCGGAGCTCACGCACTTCGGCAGCGGCCCCTGGTCGACGGGGCTTCCGGTGGAGGCCCAGCTGTAGCCGAGCCGGTCCTTCCCGCCCAGGTCGTGCACGGTGACACCGACCCGCCTGCCCTCGGCGCCCTCCAGGTCGGACCTGGTGATCGTGCCGCTCACGACGGCCACCTTTCCGCCGGTGACCAGGCAGTCGACCGCCACCTCGGCCGACGCGCCCTCGCCGTTCAGATAGTGGCTGAAGCGGAACGTGCCGGTGGCCTTGGACGGATCGGCGGTGTCCTCGGCGGCGAGGTGGGCGTCGAAGGAGAAGGTGATGTCGTCACCGAGCGAGCGGTACAGCTTGGCGGTGCCGGTGAGGGCCGCCGCCTCTCGCTTCGTGCCCCGGTCACCCGCCCCGGTGCCCCTGTCCTCCGAGGCGACGGCCGATCCGCCGGTGGTGGCGACGGCGGCGGCGAGAAGCAGCGCGGCTCCCACCGCTGAGACGCGGGTGCGGCGACGGGACGACGGTGCGGCGAAGATCATGGAAGGCCCCTTCTGGGCAGTACCGGTTCCCCCGGTACCGATGTCCGGTGCCCGGCTCTCCCCGGGCCTGATCACCGTCCCGCGCCGGGGCGTCTCGGGGCGTCGCGCCACGGTCCCCATCGACTCCGCCGTACGGCGGAGAACGGGGTGCGACCAGCGACGCAACGAATCGCCGTCGAGCGGCCCGAAGACGCAACGATTGCCCTGCTCACACGCAACAGAGGCGCCTTGCCGCCGCGGAAGCCGGAGCCGTACCGTCTGGATGTCCCCCCGAACACCACGACGTCCCGAGGTCTGCCATGCCGTCGTCGCGTATCGCCCTGCTCCAGAGCTCCGGCCGGCCCGGCGACACCGTGAAGAACCTTGAGTCCGTCGCGGGCGCCGCCCGAGAGGCGGCGGCAGGCGGGGCGGCGCTGCTGGTCTGCCCCGAGCTGTTCCTCACCGGCTACGCCATCGGCGCCGACGTCTCCCGGCTGGCCGAGCCCGCCGACGGTCCCGCCGCCGAGGCCGTCGCCCGGATCGCCGACGAGTACGGCATCGCGGTCCTGTACGGATACCCGGAGCGCGCGGGCGAGGGCGCGTCCGCGCGTGTCCACAACGCCGCCCGGCTCATCGGATCGGACGGCTCGTCCCTCGCCAATTACCGCAAGACCCATCTCTACGGCGGCTTCGAGCAGGAGTGGTTCACCCCGGGCGACACCCCGGTCGTGCAGGCCGAACTCGGCGGTCTGCGGGTCGGGATCATGATCTGCTACGACGTCGAGTTCCCGGAGTACGTACGCGCCCACGCGCTCGCCGGGACCGATCTGCTGCTGGTGCCGACCGCCCAGATGCACCCGTTCGAGTTCGTCGCCGCGTCGGTCGTGCCGGTGCGCGCCTTCGAGAACCAGATGTACGTGGCGTATGTGAACCGGACCGGCCGGGAGGGCGAGGGCGCATCGGCGTTCGAGTTCGTCGGGCTGAGCTGTCTGGCCGGGCCGGACGGCACCACGCGCGCGAGGGCGGGACGCGGCGAGGAACTGCTCTTCGGCGACGTCGACCCCGAGCTGCTACGGGCCTCCCGCGCCGCCAACCCGTATCTGCGCGACCGGCGCCCCGGTCTCTACGGCTCCCTGCACTGACCGCCGACCGCCGCGCCCCCGACCGCCGACCGATTCCGCCCCGCCACCCCGCGCCCCGCCCCGCCCCGCACGCCGGCCCACGCCTGCCCCCGCAAGGAGTCCGTACCCCATGACGTCCACGCTGCCCACCGCCGCCCAGCACCCAGAGGCGCAGCCGGACCCCGGCCTGCCGCCGATCACCATGTTCGGTCCGGACTTCCCGTACGCCTACGACGACTATCTCGCCCATCCCGCGGGCGTCGGCCAGGTACCGGCGACCGAGCACGGCGCCGAGGTCGCGGTCATCGGCGGCGGCCTCTCCGGCATCGTCGCCGCGTACGAGCTGATGAAGATGGGCCTGCGCCCCGTCGTCTACGAGGCTGACCGGATCGGCGGCCGGCTGCGTACCGTCGGCTTCGACGGCTGCGACCCCTCCCTGACCGCCGAGATGGGCGCGATGCGCTTCCCGCCGTCCTCCACCGCGCTCCAGCACTACATCGACCTGGTCGGCCTGGTCACCGAGCCCTTCCCCAACCCCCTCGCCCCCGGCACCCCTTCGACCGTCGTGGATCTCAAGGGCGAGTCGCACTACGCCGAGACGATCGACGATCTGCCGCAGGTCTTCCGCGACGTGATGGCCGCCTGGAACACCTGTCTGGAGGAGGGCGCCGACTTCTCCGACATGAACCGCGCCATGCGCGAGCGCGACGTGCCCCGTATCCGGGAGATCTGGGCCCGCCTGGTGGAGAAGCTCGACAACCAGACCTTCTACGGCTTCCTCTGCGACTCCGAGGCCTTCAAGTCCTTCCGGCACCGCGAGATCTTCGGCCAGGTCGGCTTCGGTACGGGCGGCTGGGACACCGACTTCCCCAACTCCATCCTGGAGATCCTGCGCGTCGTCTACTCCGAGGCCGACGACCACCACCGCGGCATCGTCGGCGGCAGCAGGCAACTCCCGCTGCGCCTCTGGGAGCGGGAGCCCGCCAAGATCACGCACTGGCCGCTCGGCACCTCTCTCTCCTCCCTGCACGGCGGCGAGCCGCGCGGGGCCGTGACCCGGCTGCGCCGTACGGCGGGCGACCGGATCACCGTCACCGATGCCTCGGGCGGCATCCGCACCTACCGCGCCGCCGTCTTCACCGCGCAGTCCTGGATGCTGCTCTCGAAGATCGACTGCTCCGACTCGCTCTTCCCGATCGACCACTGGACGGCGATGGAGCGCACCCACTACATGGAGTCGTCCAAGCTCTTCGTCCCGGTGGACCGGCCGTTCTGGCTGGACAAGGCCGTCGACGACCGGGGGAACCCGACCGGCCGCGACACGATGTCGATGACGCTCACCGACCGTATGACCCGGGGCACCTACCTCCTGGACAACGGGCCGGACCGGCCGGCCGTCATCTGTCTCTCCTACACCTGGTGCGACGACAGCCTCAAGTGGCTGCCGCTGTCCGCCAACGAGCGGATGGAGGTCATGCTGAAGTCGCTCGGCGAGATCTATCCGAATGTGGACATCCGCGAGCACGTCATCGGCAGCCCGGTGACGGTCTCGTGGGAGAACGAGCCCTACTTCATGGGCGCGTTCAAGGCGAACCTGCCGGGTCACTACCGCTACCAGCGCCGTCTGTTCACCCACTTCATGCAGGACCGGCTCCCCGCGGACAAGCGCGGCATCTTCCTCGCGGGCGACGACATCTCCTGGACCGCGGGATGGGCGGAGGGCGCCGTACAGACCGCGCTCAACGCCGTGTGGGGCGTGATGACCCACTTCGGCGGTGCCACGGACCCGGCCAACCCGGGGCCGGGGGACATGTACGACGAGATCGCCCCGGTGGAGCTGCCGGAGGACTGAGCCGTACGGGGGGCGGCTCCCGCACCGGAGGCGCTTCAGCCGTACGGCGTGAGCAGGCGCCGCCCGACCAGCCCCACCCGCTCGTCCATCCGCTCCCTGAACTCCTCGGCCAGGGGCGGCACTTCCCGCACCCCCCGCAGCACCAGCGCGGACGACCAGGCCTCCTGGAGAGCACGATCCAGGCTCCAGGGACCGGGCAGACGCGCCCCCGGCCCGCCGACGCGCCCGACCAGCAGCGCGAGCGCGTCGCCGACCCGCGCGAACGCCCCTTCCAGGGCCGCCGGTTCGCACCCCCGTGCCCGGCACAGATCGAGCACGGCGAGCGCCAGATCGTGCCCCACATGGGCGTTGACGCCCGCGAGCGCGAACTGCGGGGGCCGTACGCGCGGATGGCGCCGGTACCGGAAGAGCGGCCGCCAGGCCGCCGGTGCCCGCCCGCCGACCGCCACCGCGTCCACCGCCGCCAAGTACCGCTCGGCGAGGGCCGAGCGCAGCGCCGCCGCGTCCCCGGTGCCGGCCGTCGCCGCGCGACCGCCTCCGTACGACACCTCGATGTCGCCCGCGCCGGACAGACAGAGCCCGTTGAACACGGCCAGGCCGTCACCCTCGGGCCACGCCGAACGCAGCGCGTCCATGCGCTGCCACACCGAGTCGGGTGGCCGACCGTCGTCGTCGGCCGGTGCGGTACGTGGTTCGGCCGGGGCCGTGAGCAGGTGCGTCTCCGCCATGGGGGGAGACTCCCAGCCCGAGGGCCCGCCCGGGGCCGGGGGAGCGGGACTTCGTCAGAACGGGGGACGGCCGGGCCCTTCGCCGCCGCCCTCGTACGCCGAGGTGCCGGAGTCGAGCGGCGGTCCCCCGCCCTTCAGATGCGTCGGGGCGAAGGCGCGCAACACATGGTGCCCGACGATGACGACGAGCGTGCCGAGCGCGATGCCGCTGAGCTCGAAGCTGTCGGTGAACCTCAGACCGACCCCGCCGACGCCGATGATGATGCCCGCGGCCGCCGGCACCAGATTGAGCGGATTACGCAGATCCACCCCGGCGTTGATCCAGATCTGCGCGCCGAGCAGGCCGATCATGCCGTAGAGAATGACGGTGATCCCGCCCAGCACCCCGCCGGGAATCGCGGCCACGACGGCGCCGAACTTGGGGCAGAGGCCGAAGAGCAGGGCGAAGCCGGCGGCGGCCCAGTAGGCCGCCGTCGAGTAGACGCGGGTGGCGGCCATCACGCCGATGTTCTCGGAGTACGTGGTGTTGGGCGGCCCGCCGACGGCGGTGGAGAGCATCGACGCGGCGCCGTCGGCGGCGATCGCCGTGCCCAGCTTGCCGTCCAGCGAGTCGCCGGTCATCTCGCCGACGGCCTTCACATGCCCGGCGTTCTCCGCGATCAGCGCGATCACGACCGGAAGCGCGACGAGGATGGCCGACCACTCGAAGCTCGGCCCGTGGAAGTCGGGCAGCCCGACCCAGTCGGCGTCCCCGACCAGGGACAGATCCAGCCGCCAGTGGTCGACGGACTCGGCGCCGCCCACCGGGGAGTGGATCCTGCCGAATATCCGGTCGAAGAGCCAGGAGACGGCATAGCCGAAGAGCAGCCCGAGGAAGATCGCGATACGTGACCAGAATCCGCGCAGACAGACCACGGCGACCGCGGTGACCACCATCACCAGCAGCGCGGTCCACTGGTCCTGGGGCCAGTACGTCTTGGCGGAGACGGGCGCCAGATTGAACCCGATCAGCATCACCACCGCGCCCGTCACGACCGGTGGCATCGCGGCGTGGATGATCCGGGCGCCGAAGTGCCGTACGACCAGACCGGAGAGGAAGAGGGCGACGGCGACGACGAAGACCGCGCCGGTCACGGTGGCGCTGTCGCCGCCCGACGCCCGGATCGTCGCCGCGACCCCGACGAAGGAGAGCGAACAGCCGAGATAACTGGGCACCTGGCCGCAGGTGGCCAGCAGGAAGAGGATCGTCGCGACGCCGGACATCATGATCGCGAGGTTGGGGTCGAGACCCATCAGGACGGGCGCGACGAACGAGGCGCCGAACATCGCCACCACGTGCTGGGCGCCAAGTCCGGCCGTACGGGGCCAGGAGAGCCGTTCGTCGGGGCGAACGACGGCGCCGGGCGCGGGGGTTCGCCCGTCGCCGTGCAGGGTCCAGCGCACACCGAGCTTCATGAGGGTGCTCCACTTCCGAATCCGGCGCCAGAAAAGATCAGGTCATCGTATGGCCCGCCGCTCGGCGCCTCTCGGGTCCCTGCCAACTCCTGGGTTCCGTCCCCTGAATCCTGTTCCAGGCATTGTTCGTCGCAGTCGGCTGGCTCTACGCTCGCAGCTCACACGGTCTTGTTCGTGAACATCATTCACATACATGATGGGAGTGCTCGATGAGGAGCAGAACCCGACGGCACCTCGGCGCCCTGCTGACCGCCTCGGCGGCCCTGGCCGCCGTCCTCGTGCCCGTGTCGTCCTCCTCCGCCGTGGATCCGGGGTCCGCCGCCCGGGCGGCGACGGCGCGGACCGGGACCGCCCAGGCCGGGAAGGCCGGGGTCCCCCGGACCGTGGTCATCGACGGCTCGCGCATGCGCCAGGCCAAGGCCCGACTGGACGCCGGGGACCGGGAGTTGCGCCGTTCCGTGAGCCGGCTCACGGCCACCGCCGACACCTGGCTCGAACAGGGCCCCTGGACCGTCACCGACAAACCGAAGCCCGCGCCGAGCGGCGATCCCCACGACTACCTCAGCCAGGCCCCGTACTGGTGGCCGACCCAGCCCAAGACCGAGGAGAACCCCTGGGGCTGCCCGTACGTCCAGCGCGACGGCGAGCGCAACCCCGAGGTCGACACCGGCACCGACCGCCCCGACATCGGGAAGGTCTTCAACTCCACCACGGCCCTGAGCCTCGCCTGGTACTACACGGGTGAGAGCAAGTACGCGACGCACGCGGCCGACATCCTGCGCACCTGGTTCGTCGACCCGGCGACCCGGATGAACCCGAACCTGAACCACGGCCAGTTCATCCCGTGCAAGTTCGACGGGCGCGCGATCGGGATCATCGACTTCTCCCAGCAGTACACGAGCGTGCTCGACGCGCTCGCGATCCTGGAGACCGGCGCACCCGGCTGGACCACGGCGGACCGGGCCGGCATGCGTGCCTGGAACGAGGACTTCCTGGACTGGCTCGTCAACTCCCCCTTCGGAAAGGAGGAGTCGGCCGCCGCCAACAACCACGGCACCTTCATGGACATGCAGGTCGCCGGTCTCGCCCTCGCCACCGGCGACAAGGCCCTCGCCCGCCAGGTCGTGGAGGACGCGCGGGCGAAGCGGATCGACACCCAGATCGAGGGCGACGGCACCCAGCCGCAGGAGCTCGCCCGTACCCGCAGTTGGCACTACTCGACGTTCTCGCTCGTCGCCCACACCCGGCTCGCCGACATCGGCAGGCACGTCGGGGTGAACCTCTGGGACCACCGGGGGCCGGAGGGCCAGAGCCTCTTCAAGGCCGTCGAGTACCTGCTGCCTGCCGCCACCGCGAGTACCGCCTGGCCGCACCCGGAGCTGGAGTTCCACCGGTACGCCGCGAGCGACATCGTCCACGCGGCGGCCGACGCCGGAAACCGGAAGGCGCGGGCCGCCGTACCCCGGCTTCAGGAGCCGCCCCTGGGCGACCTCTGGGCGCTCCGGCCGGCCGCCGAGCAGCTCGACTCGATCGCGCCCTGAGCCCCCGCGTGCGCCGGACGGGCCCCGGGCTCCCGGCCCGTCCGGCGTACGCGTGTCCGGTGTGCGGTTGTCCGGCGTGCGCTTGTCCGTGCCCCCGGTCAGTCCTTCTGCACGGAGGGCGCGGGCGCCGCTGTTCCGGGCGCCGGGGCCGGACGCCGGTCCCCGGTCTTCAGCACGCTCGCCCCCAGCACCAGCCCGAAGGCCAGCACGGTCACCAGACCGAACGAGACGACCAGGGAGGTCGTGTCGGCCACCGCGCCGATCGCCGAGGGGGCGATCAGCCCCGACGTGTAGGTGATGGTCGCGACGCCCGCGATGGCCTGGCTCGGGTTGGGCCCGCTGCGCCCGGCGGCGGCGAACGCCAGCGGTACGACCACGGCCACCCCCAGCCCCACGAAGGCGAATCCGGCCATCGCGACCACCGGACCGGGCGCGACGACCACCAGCAGGCCGCCGAGGGTGGCGGAGAAGCCGCCGACCCTGACGCACCGTACGGCGCCGAAGCGGTCGACCACCCTGTCGCCGAGCAGCCGGGCGACCGCCATGGTGAGCGCGAAGGCCGTGGTGGACGCGGCGGCGAGACCGGGGGAGGTGTCGAGCACGTCCTCCAGATACACCGCCGACCAGTCGAGGCTCGCGCCCTCCGCGAAGACCGCGCAGAATCCGACCGCGCCGATGAGCAGGGCGGACCTCGGCGGCAGGGCGAAGCGCGGCGGCGGCTCGTCGTCCGGCGCGCTGCGCAGGTCGAGCACCCACCGGCAGGCGATCAGCCCCGCGACCGTGAGCACGCTCGCCGCGATCAGATGGTGCACGCGCGCGTCGCTGTCCATGTGCGCGGCGAGGGTGCCGCCGGCGGAGCCGAGGAGCGCGCCCGAGCTCCACATCCCGTGCAGGCTGGACATGATCGACTTGTCGAGCCGGTTCTCGATCTCCACCCCGAGCGCGTTCATCGCCACGTCCGACATGCCCGAGGTGGCGCCGTAGACGAACAGCGCCAGACAGAGCGTCAGCAGATTGGGGGCGAGCGCGGGAAGGGTGAGGGAGAGCGTCCAGAGCGCGAGCAGTCCGCGCAGCGCCGTACGGGCGCCGAAGCGGTGGCTCACCGTCCCGGCCAGTGGCATCGCGACCGAGGCGCCGATGGCGGGGAACGCGAGCGCGAGCCCCAACTGCCCGGCGCTCAGGGACGCGTGGTCCTGGATCCAGGGTATTCGGGTCGCGAAACTGCCGGTGACGGATCCATGCACCAGGAAGACGGCGGCCACGGCGAACCGTGCCTGCCGCAGTCGTCGCTTGTCGAAGACGGGCGGTCCGGTCGTCATTCCGTCGTGTCCTCCCCCTGCGGCGCGATGGCGCCGGTCCAACAGTGCGGCAGTAAACTATCAGGAACCCTGCTTGATAAATAGATGGCACCGGTCGCAAGAACCCCACGGACATCTGGAAGGATCCAGGTATGGCCGCATCCCCGAGCACGGCACGGGCCATCAACGACCGCCTCGCCCTGGAACTGCTCCAGGAAGAAGGCCCGTTGACGGCGGGACAGCTCAAAACACTCACGGGGCTCTCCCGGCCCACCGTCGCCGACCTCGTGGAGCGGCTCCAGGGCTCCGGCCTGGTCACGATCGTCGGCGAGACCGGCGGCAGACGGCGCGGCCCCAACGCCCGTCTGTACGGGCTGGTCGCCGACCGGGCGCATCTCGCGGCGCTCGACGTCCGCACCCAGAGCGTCGCGGTCGTCGTCAGCGACCTTCTGGGGGCGACCCTCGCCGAGGCGGTGCTGCCCATAGGCGGTGACACCGGGATCGAATCGGCCGTCGAGGGCGCGGCGGCCCTGCTGGAACGCACCGCCCGCGAGGCGGGCGCGGTGCGGCTGCACAGTGTCGGCATCGGAGCGCCCGGCCTGATCGACCCGGTCACCGGCGAACTCCGGGAGACCAGCGGTGTGCCCGCCTGGCACCGAAGACTTGTCGCCGCCCTTCAGGAACGCCTCTCGGCCACCGTCCTCGTCGAGAACGAGACCAACCTCGCCGCCGTCGCCGAACAGCGCGTCGGCGCCACCCGGGGCCAGGGCACCTTCGTCCTGCTGTGGCTGGGTCTCGGGGTGGGCGCGGCGCTCGTCCTGGACGGCAAGGTCCGACGAGGGGCGTCGGGCGGCGCCGGCGAGATCGGCTTCCTGCCGGTGCCGGGGACCTCGGGACTGCCCTCGGCCACCGGCTGCGACGGGGGTTTCCACTCACTCGCCGGCTCGGCGGCCATCTGCGAACTCGCCGAGAGCCACGGTCTGTTCGCCGAAGCCGGCCCCCAGGAACCACCGGCGGCGGCGGTCGTGCGCGCCGCGTTCGGGGCGGGCAGGGCTGGCGAGGCCTTCCTCGACGCCCTCGCCGCGCGGCTCGCGGTCGGCGCCGCGGCCATCAGCGCCGTACTCGACCCGGGCAGGGTGGTCCTCGCGGGTGAGGTCGGCCAGGCGGGCGGTACGGCGCTGGCCTCCCGTGTCGAGGCCCGCCTGGCGGAGATGTCTCCTCTCCGTACGGAGGTCGTGGCGACGTCGCTGGGCGGCGCGGCCGTCCTGCGCGGCGCCCTCCTCACCGCGCGGGACGCCGCCCAGAACGATCTGTTCGCGCCGCCCGCCTGACGACCGAACGAATCTGACGAGACGTCAGCGGGCACAGCACCTGGCCGTGGGGCGCCCCGACCGCCGGAACCCGCCCGCTCATAACTTCCGTGTCGACAGGAAGTCCTCGAACGTCTCCTTGCCCACCGCCCGTTCGGGCGTCAGCTGATGGCCCTGGCGGTACCCCGCGTACGCCTTTCCGAAAAGCGGCAGCGCCACCACCCGCCGCTTGTGGCCCGTCGCCAGCAGATAGGTGTCGGCCAGTTCCCGTACGGTCCGGATCTCGGGACCGCCCAGATCCGGAACCCGCCCCGCCGGCGGGCGCGTGGCCAGATCCGCCACCCAGGAGGCGACCTCCGCCGACCCGATCGGCTGGAGACTCACCTGCGCGGGCAGCAGCGCGGCCACCGGCAGTTTGGTCGCGCCCTCCAGCATCCGCAGGACATGGTCGTGGAACTGGGTCGTACGCAGGATCGTCCAGCCGAGCCCCGAATCCTCCACCACCCGCTCGACGATTCTCTTGGTCCGGTGGTAGCCGAGCGGCAGCCGGTCGACCCCGACGATCGAGATGTGCACCAAGTGCGGAATGCGCGCGCGGACGGCCGCCTCCACCAGATGCGCCGCCGCCCTGTCGTCACCGCCACGAGGCGAGGACGCGCAGTGGACGACCACGTCCACACCCTTCAGCGCCTCGTCCAGCCCCCTGCTGTCGTCGTCGCGCAGATCGACGGCGTACGGCTGTGAACCGCGGCTCAGCACCCGGACGCTGTGCTCGTCCGTGCGCAGCCTGTCCACGACCTGCCTGCCGAGTATTCCCGTACCACCGGTCACGAGGATTGTTGCCATGGCCCAAGCCTGCCAGCGTGTGACACGGCGGCGGACGACAGGGTGCGAACCCGTGACCACCCGGCGTCCGGACCGTTGCCGCGACACTCCGCCGGCCCCCGCGCCCACCACCCTCTGTGAGCCACCGCACACACCGCCCCCCGATGGCCGACGATCAGGCGTGGCACACTGGATCCGTACCAGCAGCAGCGCACTCCGGGGTCGGTGCAATTCCGAACCGGCGGTTACAGTCCGCGACCCGACCGCTTCCAGCGGCCGGTTGACCAGGTGAAACTCCTGGACCGACGGTTAAAGTCCGGATGGGAGGCAGTGCGCGGCGGGCCGTCACAGGTATGCCGTCGTCGGCGGATCGTCCTCGGACGATCCGTGTTCTCGATCCCGGCGATCCCGTGTGCGTTTCCCGTTCCTCTGTCGTCATCGACAGGCCCCGGAGTCCGTGCCCCAGAGGCAGGAGGACCCGGTGGCCACCACCCCGGCCGACACGGACGCCATGCGTCGAGCCGTCGCGCTCGCCGCCCGCGCACTCGGCGCCACCAGCCCCAATCCGGTCGTCGGATGCGTGATCCTCGACGCCGCCGGTCATCACGCGGGCGAGGGATTCCATCAGCGGGCCGGCGGCCCGCACGCCGAGATCCACGCCCTGCGCGAAGCCGGCGACCGGGCCGAGGGCGGCACCGCCTACGTCACCCTCGAACCGTGCAACCACACAGGCCGCACCGGACCCTGCGCCCAGGCGCTCGTCGAGGCCGGTGTCGCCCGGGTCGTGTACGCGGTCGGCGACCCCAACCCCCAGGCCACCGGCGGCGCCGACACCCTGCGCACGGCCGGTGTCCGCGTGGAGGGGGGACTGCTCGCCGATGAGGCCGAGGCGGGCAACTCGGCCTGGCTCACCTCGGTACGGCTCGGCCGCCCCCATGTCCTGTGGAAGTACGCCGCCACGCTCGACGGCCGCGTCGCGGCGGCCGACGCCACCAGCCGCTGGATCACCTCGCCCGAGTCCCGCGCCGATGTCCACCGACTGCGCGCCGAGGCCGACGCCGTCGTCGTCGGCTCGGGCACCGCGCGCGCCGACGACCCGCACCTCGCGGTCCGCGACCTCGCGGGCGCGGTCCAGCCGCTGCGGGTCGTCGTCGACACCGAGGCCACCGCCGTACAGCCGGGAGCACGCGTCCTGGACGGCGCCGCGCCCACGCTGATCGCCGTCGCCGAGGACGTGGACACGGCGCATCTCAAGGCCGCCGGGCCCGGCGAGGCACCGGTGGACGTCCTCCGGCTGCCGCGCGCCGAACGGGGGCTCTCCGTCCCCGCGCTGCTCGCCGCACTGCACGCCCGCGGCGTCCGCTCCGTCCTCCTCGAAGGCGGCCCGACGCTGGCCGGGGCCTTCGTCGCGGCCGGGGCCGTCGACAAGGTCGTCGGCTATCTCGCGCCCGTCCTGCTGGGCGCCGGACCCACCGCTCTGGGCGACGCCGGAATCACCACCCTCGCCCAGGCGTTGCGCCTGCGGATGACCGAGACCGTACGCCTCGGCCCCGACCTCCGCGTCACCGCGACACCCGAACCGGCCCCGGCCGGACCCGTCACGAGCGGCAGCACCAGCGGTGCCGCCGCCACCCCCAAGGAGCGTTGAGTGTTCACCGGAATCGTCGAAGAGCTGGGTCAGGTCACCGCCGTCGAGAACCTCGGTGACTCCTCCCGCTTCCGTCTGCGCGGCGCCGCCGTCACCGAAGGCGCCAAGCACGGCGACTCGATCGCCGTCAACGGCGTCTGCCTCACCGTCGTCGACCTCGACGACGGCGAGTTCACCGCCGACGTCATGGCCGAGACCCTCGACCGCTCAAGCCTCGGCGCACTCGTACCCGGCTCCCGGGTCAACCTGGAGCGGCCCATGGCGGTCGGCGACCGGCTCGGCGGACACATCGTCCAGGGCCATGTCGACGGCACCGGCACGATCGTGGACCGCAAGACGTCCGAACACTGGGTGATCGTCAAGATCTCGCTCCCCGCCGGCCTCACGCGCTACGTCGTCGAGAAGGGCTCCATCACCGTCGACGGCGTGAGCCTCACCGTGGTCGACGCGGGACCCGACTACTTCACCGTCAGCCTCATCCCCACCACCCTCGCCCTGACCACCCTCGGCATCAAGGAGCCCGGCGACCCCGTCAACCTGGAGGTCGACGTCATCGCCAAGTACGTGGAGCGGCTGATGACGTCGGGCGCCCACGAGGCGGGGGGACCGGTCCGGTGAACGCCCTGCCCGACCGGCCGGACATGTCGTGGCTGAACGCGGAGGCGTTCACCGCCTTCGACCAGCACATCATCTGGTCCGACATGGTCGGCAACTCGATGGGCCTGATCGCCCTCGCCCTCGGCTGGCGCCGTTCGATCCTGACCTGGCCCGCGCAACTGCTCTCCGGCGCCGTCCTCGTCGCCGCCTACGCCTCCGCGCACCTCAGCGGCGGCGTGGGCAAGCAACTCCTGGTGATCGGCGTGGCGTTGTGGGGCTGGCGGATGTGGAAGCGCGGCCGGCGGGACGCCCAAAACGGCACGATCGCCGTACGGTTCGCCACCTGGCCCGAGCGCTGGGTGCTGCTCGGCGGGACCGCCCTCGGCACCCTCGCCGTCGGCGGCCTCTTCACCGCCGTACCCGACCTGTCATGGAACCCGTGGCCCGACGCGTACATCTTCGTCGGCACCCTCGCCGCCATGGTCGCGCAGGCGCGCGGACTGGTCGAGTTCTGGTTCGCCTGGCTCCTGGTGGACCTCGTCGGAGTACCGCTCGCCTTCAGCAGCGGGCTGGCCTTCTCCGGCTTCGTGTACGTCGTCTACCTCGGCCTCGTCCTCTGGGGGCTGCGGGACTGGTGGCTGCGCACCCGCGTGGCCGCCCCGGCTCTGGAAGGAGCGGCAGCATGACCGCACAGCCCACCTGGTACTCCACCGACAACATCGAGGACTTCGCCCTGGACCCGGTGGAGCGGGCGATCATGGACATCGCGGCGGGGCGGCCCGTCGTGGTCGTCGACGACGAGGACCGCGAGAACGAGGGCGATCTCGTGATCGCCGCCGAGAAGGCGACCCCCGAGATCGTCGCATTCATGATGAGCGAGTGCCGCGGACTGATCTGCGCGCCCATGGAGGGCGCGGAGCTCGACCGGCTCGAACTGCCGCAGATGGTCGACCACAACACCGAGTCGATGCGTACCGCGTTCACCGTCTCCGTCGACGCCGGACCCGCCCACGGCGTCACCACCGGCATCTCGGCCGCCGACCGCGCCACCACCCTCCGACTGCTCGCCGCCGGCGAAGCGGCAGGCCCCGCCGACTTCGTCCGGCCCGGCCATGTCTTCCCGCTGCGCGCCAAGCCGGGCGGGGTGCTCGTACGCAACGGCCACACCGAGGCGGCCGTCGACCTCGCCCGGCTGGCGGGGCTGCGCCCGGCCGGGGCGATCGTGGAGATCGCGGGCGAGGACGGCGTGATGCTGCGGCTGCCCGAGCTGATCCCGTTCGCGCGCAAGCACGGCCTGACGATCATCTCCATCGAGGACCTGATCGCCCACCGGCTGACCGCCGAGCCCACCGTCCGCCGCGAGGCCGAGGTCCGGCTGCCCACCGCGTTCGGCGAGTTCACCGCGTACGGCTACCGGTCCACCGTCGACGGCGTCGAGCATGTCGCCCTCGTCCACGGCGACATCGGCGACGGCACCGACGTCCTCGTCAGGGTGCACTCCGAGTGCCTGACCGGTGACATCTTCTCCTCGCAGCGCTGCGACTGCGGCCCCCAGCTCCAGGCCTCGATGCGACGCGTCACCGAGGCCGGCCGGGGCGTCGTCGTCTATCTGCGCGGCCACGAGGGGCGCGGCATCGGCCTGTTGTCCAAGCTGCGCGCGTACGAACTCCAGGAGCGCGGGCGCGACACCCTCGACGCCAACCTCGAACTCGGGCTGCCCGCCGACGCGCGGGACTACGCGGCCGGGGCGCAGATCCTCGAAGACCTCGGGGTGCGCAGCCTGCGGCTGATGACCAACAACCCCGACAAGGTGGACGCGTTGGTGCGGCACGGTCTCGACGTGACCGCCCGCGAACCCATGCCCGTCCAGGCGGGGGAGCACAACCTCCGGTATCTGCGCACCAAGCGGGACCGGATGGGGCACGAACTGCCCTGGCTCGACCCGGCGGCCACCTCGGCCTGCGGCAATCAGTAACCCGGCTCGTACACCTCCGTACGCGTCGGCGACACGGCAGTACTCACTGCGCATCGAACAACAGGCAACAGGAGAGACATGAGCGGCAAGGGTGCACCCGAACTGAGCGTCCGCAACTGCGGCGACCTGCGGGTGGCGGTCATCGCGGCCCTGTGGCACGAGAAGGTCATGGACGGACTCGTGGACGGCGCCCTCGGCGCCCTGCGCGAACTCGGCATCGACGAGCCGACCCTGATCAGGGTCCCCGGGAGCTTCGAGCTGCCCGTCGCCGCCAAGGTCCTCGCCGACCGCGGTTACGACGCGATCGTCGCCCTCGGCGTCGTCATCCGTGGCGGGACCCCGCACTTCGACTACGTGTGCCAGGGCGTCACCCAGGGCCTGACCCAGGTCTCGATCGACACCGGCGTACCGGTCGGATTCGGCGTCCTGACCTGCGACAACGAGGCACAGGCCCTGGACCGGGCGGGACTTGAGGCCTCCCGGGAGGACAAGGGGCACGAGGCCGCTACCGCCGCCGTGGCCACGGCCGCGACCCTGCGCGCCCTCGCCGAACCCTGGCGCTGACGGCCCCGGGGGAGCGCGTAGGCTAGGCGTCACCATGCCGAAGAAGACGTTCGAGGAGCTCTTCGCCGAGCTTCAGCAGAAGGCCGCCACGGGCGACCCCAGCACCTCCCGCACCGCCGAACTGGTGGACAAGGGAGTGCATGCCATCGGTAAGAAGGTCGTCGAAGAGGCCGCCGAGGTGTGGATGGCGGCCGAGTACGAAGGGCCCGAGGCCACCGCCGAGGAGATCTCGCAGCTGCTGTACCACGTCCAGGTGATGATGGTCGCGCGCGGGATCTCCCTCGACGACGTCTACGCCCATCTCTGAGCACCACCCTCATCGAGGTACCACCACCCCACAACTCCACGGCGCCGGGCGCGCTGTCGCGCCCGGATCCCGCCCGCCGGTCTCTCCGTCCGTTCTCCGTTCGCCGCTGTCACGCATACGTAAGGAAGCCACTCCCATGCTGCGTATCGCCGTCCCCAACAAGGGCTCCCTCTCCGCGGCAGCGTCCGAGATGCTCCATGAGGCGGGCTACCAGCAGCGCAAGGAGTCCAAGGAACTCGTCCTGGTCGACCCGGCCAACGAGGTCGAGTTCTTCTATCTGCGCCCCCGTGACATCGCGATCTATGTGAGCTCCGGCCGGCTCGACATCGGCATCACCGGGCGCGACCTGCTCCTCGACTCGGGCGCCGGAGCCGAGGAGATCCTCCCGCTGGGCTTCGCCCGCTCCACCTTCCGCTTCGCCGCCAAGCCCGGCACGGCCGCGTCCGCCGCCGACTTCGGCGGACTGACGATCGCCACCTCCTACGAAGGCGTCGTCGTCAAGTACCTCGCCGACAAGGGCGTCGACGCCTCCGTCGTCCACCTCGACGGCGCCGTCGAGACCGCGATCGAGCTGGGCGTCGCGCAGATCATCGCGGACGTGGTGGAGACCGGCACCTCCATGCGGAACGCCGGCCTCGAAGTCATCGGCGAGCCCATCATGACGTCGGAGGCGATCGTCATCCGCCGCAACGGCGCGGACTCCGGCGACCCGAAGGTCCAGCAGTTCCTGCGCCGCCTCCAGGGCGTCCTGGTCGCCCGCAGCTACGTGATGATGGACTACGACTGCCGTGCCGAGCACCTGGAGCGCGCCGTCGCCCTCACGCCCGGACTGGAGTCGCCCACCGTCTCCCCGCTGCACAACGAGGGCTGGGTCGCCGTCCGCGCGATGGTCCCCGCCGTCGAGGCGCAGCGGATCATGGACGATCTGTACGACCTGGGTGCCCGCGCCATTCTCACCACGGCCATCCACGCCTGCCGCCTGTGAAGGACTCACCCCTGATGCCCGTGCCGGCCCCCCGCCCCGCGCCCCCCGACCTACCGGCGCTCCCCGTGACGTTCCGTCCCACCGTCACCCGGGCGGTCCTGCTGTCCGTCGGGACGGTCATGCTCCTCGTCATCACGGCGATGTCCCTGCTGCTGGAGAAGCTGAACTCCGCCGAGCGGATCAGCTTCGTCTTCGTCGGGCTGCTCTTCTTCGGCGTGCTCTGCCTGCTGAGCCGCCCCAAGGTCCTCGCCGACAGCACGGGCGTCACCGTCGTCAATCTCACCCGGGTACGGCGGCTGGAGTGGGCGGAGATCCTGCGCGTCAACCTCCGGGTCGGCGACCCGTGGGTCTTTCTCGACCTGAGCGACGGCACCAGCCTGCCCGTGCTCGGCATCCAGCCGGGTGTCGCCAGGCAGAAGGCCGTACGCGACGCGCGGACCCTGCGCGCCCTCGCGGAGTCGCACGGCACCGGCACGGACACGCCGGCCGGCCCCGCCGGGGACACCCGGACGGACACCACGACCGAGGCCGGTCCTGACAGCGCCACGGACGCCGGTCCCGCGTGAACATTGCGGTGCCGGTCCCAGTGGCTACGCTGGGGGCGGAGGCGCCAGGTGCGCCCCGCCCCGCATCCGACGGCCCCGAGTACCGGCCCGCGGGGCCTCCTGCGACCCGAGGAGTGACTCCCTCCAGCAATGGACGGATCATCCGGTAGTACCCGCGCCGCCTTCGAAGAGGCGGCGGCATGACCATCCCCCTGCTGCTGCTCACCGCGGCATTCCTTCTCATCCTCGCCAACGGATTCTTCGTGGCGGCCGAGTTCGGTCTCGTGACCGTGGACCGGCCCGACGCCGAACGCGCGGCCGCGGCCGGCGACCGCCGCGCCCGTGCCGTCGTCCGGGCCCTGCGGGAGCTGTCCTTCCAGCTCTCCGGCACCCAGCTCGGCATCACCATCACCTCACTCGTCGTCGGCATGCTCGCCGAGCCCGCGCTCGCCCAACTGCTCGACGGCCCCCTCACCGCCACCGGGCTCCCCGAAGGGGCCGTGTCCGGCGTCGCCGTGGTGATCGGTGTGCTCCTCGCCTCCGCCGTCCAGATGGTCATCGGAGAACTCGTACCGAAGAACTGGGCCGTCTCCCGGCCGTTGCAGGTCGCGCGCTTCGTCGCCGGCCCGCAGCATCTCTTCGCCACCGCCTTCCGGCCCGTGATCACCCTGCTCAACGCCGTTGCCAACCGGCTGGTGCGGCTGTTCGGCGTCGAGCCGACCGACGAGCTGGCCTCGGCCCGTACGCCCGGCGAGCTGGTCTCCCTGGCCAGGCACTCCGCGCTGGCCGGCGCCCTCGAACAGGACACGGCCGACCTCTTCGTACGGACCCTGTCCCTCGGCCATCTCACCGCCCAGCACGTCATGACCCCGCGCGTGAAGGTCATAGCCCTCCAGTCGGACGCCACGGCGGCCGACGTGCTCAATCTGACGCGCGCCACCGGCCTCTCGCGCTTTCCCGTCTACCGGGAGCGCATCGACGAGATCGTGGGCATGGCCCATCTCAAGGACGCGCTCGCCGTCCCGGCGCACGAGCGGCAGCGCGCCCCCGTCGGCCGGATCTCCGTACAGGCCCAGCTCGTGCCCGAGACACTGCCCGTGCGGCAGCTCCTGGAGCGGCTGCGCAGTGAGCAGCCGATCGCCGTGGTCGTCGACGAGTACGGCGGGACGGCCGGGGTCGTCACCCTTGAGGACATCGTCGAGGAACTCGTCGGCGAGGTCCTGGACGAGCACGACAGCGAGGGCGACGGGCGGCCCGAACTCGCCGCCGTCGCCTCGGACGACGGACGCCCCACCTGGGACGCGGAGGGCAGCTGCCGGGTCCTCACCCTCCGGCGGATAGGGCTGGAGGTCCCGGACGGGCACTACGAGACGGTGGCCGGACTGGTCGCCGACCTGCTGGGCCGGATTCCCGCCCCGGGCGACCGCGCGGAGCTGCCGGGCTGGCGGCTCACCGTCCGGCAGGTTGGGCGCTACCGGGCCGAGCGGGTCCGGCTGGTGCGGACCGGCGACGTGCCGGCCCCGCCGCAGCCGAAGCCGGCACCGACGGCGAGACCGACGACCTCCAGGGTCACGGTCAGAACGACCGCACCGGCCCCGGCCAAGGCGCCCGCGCCCCCACCCGCGCCCGCGTCCACGCCCGCCACGGCAAGTGCGGAGGCGGCCCGGTGAGCGTCCTCCAACTTCTCTTCGCCGTCCTGCTCGTCCTCGCCAACGGATTCTTCGTCGGAGCCGAGTTCGCGCTCGTCTCCGTACGGCGCAGCCAGATCGAACCCCTGGCCGCCGCCGGATCGGCACGCGCCAGACAGGTGCTGCACGGGCTGGAGAATCTTCCGCAGATGATGGCCGCCGCGCAGTTCGGCATCACCATCTGCTCCCTGACGCTCGGCGCCGTCGCCGAGCCCACCGTGGCCCATCTCCTCGAACCGCTCTTCCACGCGGCTCACGTCCCCGAGGGCCTGATCCATCCGCTGGGCTTCTTCATCGCCCTGGCCCTGGTCGTCTTCCTCCATCTGGTCATCGGCGAGATGGTCCCGAAGAACCTCGCCATGGCCGCGCCCGAGCGGACCGCCGTCTGGCTCAGCCCCGGCCTCGTCGGCTTCGCCCGCCTCTGCCGCCCCGTCACCGCCGCCCTCGGCGCCTGCGCCACGCTGGTCCTGCGCGCCTTCGGGGTCGAGCCCAAGGACGAGGTGGAGGCCGTCTTCACCAGTGAACAGCTGAACCGGCTCGTGGAGGACTCCGGCCAGGCCGGCCTCCTCGAACCGGAGGAGCAGGAGCGGCTGGAGGACGCCCTGGAACTCGGCTCCCGGCCGGTCACCGACGTCCTGCTCACCCGGGCCGGACTGGTGACCGTGACCCCCGCCGTCACCCCCCGCGAGATCGAGGAGCTGACGGTGCGCACCGGCTTCTCCCGCTTCCCGGTCTGCGCCGACAACGCGGGGGTCTTCATGGGGTACGTGCACGTCAAGGACGTCCTCGAACTGGAGGACCGGGAGCGCGCCGTACCGCAGCACGTCTGGCGGCCGATGACGACCCTGCGGGCCGAACTGCCGCTGGACGACGCCCTCACCGTCATGCGCCGGGCCGCCACCCACCTGGCGCAGGTCGCCGACGGGACCGGCCGCGTGCTGGGCCTCGTCGCGCTGGAGGACGTACTGGAAATGCTCGTCGGTGAGGTACGGGACCCGTCCCACCGGCAGGTGGCACGGCCGGTGCGGCAGCGCACCGACCAGGCCGGGCAGGTCCTGGCCCGCTGAGACCGGCACCGCCGGAGGGGCCGCGACGGGTCCCTCCGGCTGGGGCGCCCCTCCCGGCCCCGGCCGCCGCGCT
Organism: Streptomyces sp. NPDC058653; assembly: GCF_042716895.1. Classification (NCBI taxonomy): domain Bacteria; kingdom Bacillati; phylum Actinomycetota; class Actinomycetes; order Kitasatosporales; family Streptomycetaceae; genus Streptomyces; species Streptomyces sp. NPDC058653. The sequence goes on from NZ_JBHXRM010000064.1 coordinate 22,534, forward strand.
CCTAGAGCCCCATGGGGTCCTGCGGCCCCCGGTTCACCGGTCCCCGGCCCGACAGCACCTCGCCGTACGCCTGCATCAGATCCGGCAGCCGCAGTGTGGCCAGATCGTCGCGGCCCGGTGTGTTCGTGTAGCCGGAGAGCCGCAGATCGCGGTAGGCGCAGCTCTTCTCGTACAGCGTGCGCAGGAACCGGCCGTTGCCCAGTTCGTCGATCCAGCCCTGGTCGACCACATGGCCGCTGATGCTGCGCAGTTCGTCCAGCGCCTCCTCGTCCCAGACGTCGTCGTTCTCGGCGGCCAGCACCTCGCCGATCGCGGTCAGTTCGAGGGGCCGGTAACTGGGGAAGTCGACGCGCGTCGTGAAGCGCGAGGAGAGCCCGGGGTTGGTGGCGAGCAGCCGGTCCATCCCCTCCGGATAGCCCGCCAGTATGACCACGAGATGGTTGCGGTTGTCCTCGGCGCGCTTCAGCAGCACCTGAAGGGCCTCGTCGCCGTACGCGTCGCCCTTGCTGTAACCGGAGTTGGCGAGGCTGTACGCCTCGTCCACGAAGAGCACACCACCGATCGCCGAGTCGATCAGCTCGTTCGCCTTCACCGCCGTCTGACCCAGGAACTCGCCGACCAGGTCGGCCCGTTGGGCCTCGACCAGATGGTCGCCGCCGAGCAGCCCGAGCGCGTAGAAGACCCGGCCGAGGATGCGGGCGACGGTCGTCTTCCCCGTGCCCGAGGGACCGGAGAAGACGAAATGCCTTTTGGGCGGCTGTACGGGCAGGCCCTGGCCGGCACGTAACCGAGCCATGTTGAGCTGTGCGGACAACGCCTTGACCTGCCGCTTGACCGGCTCCAGGCCGACCATCCGCTCCAGCTCCGCCAGCGCCTCGGCCAGCAGGACCGGATCGGTCGGACGGTCGGGGAACTGCGGCGGAACGGGCTGCGCCGGTACACGCGCCTTCTCCCGTATCCCGTCCGTCGGGTCCACGGGGTCCGGCGGCACACCCACCCCGTACGGCGACTGCGCGTCGACGCCCGGCCGGGGGTCGGGCCCTTGCGGATACTCGCCGTCGGCCTGCCCGTCCACCGCGAGCGCGTCCTGGCCGAAGCCGGCCAGCGCGACCGACGCGAGACCGGAGGAGTCGTCGGCCCCGTCGTAACCGTCGGAGTCCGTGATCGCGGCCAGCCGGGCCGCGGTGTCCATGAAGCTGGGGTCGATACGGTGCACCGCCCGGTAGAGCGGCAGGGCGGCGGCGCTGCGGCCGGTCCCCTCGTGCGCGCGGGCCAGCCAGTAGCGCAGCTCCTTGCGCTGAGGCTGCTCACTGCGGCAGCGCATCAGCGAGGTCGAGAGCAGCGGCTCGGCCTGCCCGTACATCTCCAGCCGGACGCGTGCCATCCCGCCGAAGAGACCCGCCTCGATGCCCAGCAGGGGGTCGTTGACGAGGGACTCGGTGTGGCGCACCAACTGGTCCCAGTCCTTGACCAGATAGGCGCGGCAGGCGTGCAGGAAGCGCACGTGCGGATCGGCGTCCACGGGCGGCAGCCCGGCCAGCGCCCGGTCCAGCTCGGGCACATGGCGGCCGTCGAGCCAGTGCGAGGCGTGCGCGAGCAGCAGATCGCGCCGGCTTTCCAGCACCGGTTGCACCCACCAGCCCAGCCAGTACCAGGAGTTGAGCGTACGGCGGTGAAGGGAGCGCTGTTCGCCGAAGCGGTCGCGATGGCGGTACATGTGCAGCAGAGCGGTCGTGGTGTCGACCCGCAGCGCGTGCAACCCGAGCCAGCCGTCCGCCATCCCGGGATCGAGCCGTACGGCCTCCCGGAACTCCTCCTCCGCCTGTGGGTACGCCCCCATCGTGTAAGCGTCCACACCACGCACCCACGCGAGATCGGCCGGGGCCCCAGCGCCCTGCGTGCCGATGTCCATCAGGCCCCCCACCAACCATGACCCCGTGATGTCCCGCCGGGCGGACGCCCGTCGGGAGAGCGTGCTGAACCACCTTGTCGTGGACGGGAATTGACCCCTGACCAACCCAACCTAGAGGAATCGTACCTGCGCAGAGGGTGCGCGACTAAGGGCGCAGCCGTCACGCCCGCACCGGTGACCCAGGGTGATCGCTGGGTGGGAGGCGGCGCCGGGGACGAGGCGAAGAGGGCAGAACGAAGCCCCCGATCACGGGGGAACAACCGGGGGCTTCGCGTCTGGGCGGCTCCGAAAAGCCGCACATTGAGAACGTAAGACCTGTCCCACCCCTTGGTCAAGCCGAGTTGAGGCCCCTTCGGGGCTGATTTCCGACTGCTCAGTATGGAGGCGGGGGTCGGTGACCGTGGGTGACGGGGCGGTCCTGCCGTGCGGTCACAGGGGTTCCGGGCAGCCACTTGTACCCCTCCTGCCACTCACGCACCAGCACATCGGCGTACGGACGCGACGGATCAGTCTCGAAATGGCGTGTCTCCGCCCGCGTCCAGTCGTCCCAGAAGGCCGAGAGGGCGGATCCGTCACGCTCACGGCCCCGTTGCCAGGATTCCTCGGCGCCCCGGTCCATCCACAGCAGCCTCGCCAGCCACGGCCGTACCGCCGCCCGGCCCGCGCCCACCCCCTCGATCAGCACCACCGGCGCGGGGAGCAGGGGACGGGGCGCACGGAAGCGCCGCAGGGTCCAGTCGTACGGCGCGTACCGCGCGGACTCCCCGCGCGCGAGCGGTCCGAGCACATCCCCGGCGAGCCGCTCCGTCCAGTCGAAGAAGGCCTCGTGGGTGGCCAGGTCGTCCAGCCGCAGCACGGGCGCCCCGCCGAGTGCGGCGGCGAGCCGCGTGGCGAAGGTGGTCTTGCCCGAACCGGCGTGGCCGTCGACCGCGACCAGCCGTACCGGTCCGCAGGAGGGCGGCAGCGTGCGCAGGGCCGTAGCGGCTTCGGTGAGGTCGTCCACCCGGCCAGCCTATGCGCGGGCGCCCGGGGACCGGCGCCGCCCCGTGCGGGGCCCTTGCGGCGCCTGATGTCACTGGTGGAGACCAATATTGGTTCCGCGACGCGAGGCGAATCGCTGGCAGAAGCTGTCCGGGACCCGGGATAGTTGACGGATTGTCGTGCACCAGACCAGTGACCCGGGGGTCCGATGAACAACCCAGCTCCTTCCCGGAACGGCTCGGCGTCGCGCCGTACGGTGCTCGCCACCGCCCTCGCAGCGGCCGGCGCGGGCGTCCTCTCGGCCGCCTCTCCCGCCGCTGCGGCCTCTCCCGCCTCTCCCTCCGCCCGCTTCGGCCCGTCGGCCGTCCACCACCGCGCGGGCGCTCCCGTGGACAACCGGTTCTGGAGCTCGTCCGCCGACTGGCGCGGCGGCACCGGCAACGGTACGAAGGTCCTCACCGCCGGCCGCTCCGGCCTGGTCGTCGCCACCCCCGCGGGCAGCACCGACTACACCGACCCGCACACGGGCGCGACCAGCACCTGGGAGTACGCGACCTGGACCTCGCCGGTCCACCGCTCCACCGTCCCGGCCACCGAGGCGATCGCCTCGTGGAACGCCGAGACCCCCGCCGGCACCTGGATCCAGATCGACCTGCGCGGCACCTACTCGGACGGCGCGGCCACCCCCTGGTACGTGATGGGCCGCTGGGCGTCCGGGGACGGCGACATCCGCCGTACCTCCGTCGACGACCAGACGGACGACCGCAGCACCGTGTGGACCGACACCTTCGCCATCGACGACCCGGCGAGCGGTCTGCGGCTGGCCTCGTACCAGCTCCGGCTGACGCTCCACCGCAAGCCGGGCACGACGCTCACCCCCACGGTCCGCCGCGTCGGCGCGATGGCCTCGGACATCCCCGACCGCTTCACCGTCCCCGCCGCGGGGCACGAGGTGACCCGCGAGCTGGCCGTGCCGCGCTACTCGCAGAACACCCACGTCGGCCAGTACCCGGAGTACGACAACGGCGGCGAGGCCTGGTGCAGCCCCACCTCCTCGCAGATGATCATCGAGTACTGGGGCCGTAAGCCCACCGCGGCCGACCTCGCCTGGGTGAATCCGGCCTTCGCCGACCCCCAGGTCTGCCACGCGGCCCGGTTCACCTTCGACTACCAGTACGACGGCTGTGGCAACTGGCCCTTCAACGCGGCCTACGCGAGCGGCTACAAGGACATGAACGCCGTCGTCACCCGGCTCGGCTCGCTCGCCGACGTCGAGCGGCTGATCCGCGCGGGCATCCCGGTCATCACGTCCCAGTCGTTCCTGGAGAAGGAGCTCACCGGCGCGGGCTACGGCACCTCCGGCCATCTGATGACCGTGATCGGTTTCACGGCGGCGGGGGACGTGATCGCCAACGACCCGGCCTCACCGAGCAACGAGGCCGTACGCCGGATCTACAAGCGCCGCGAGTGGGAGAACATCTGGCTCCGTACGAAGCGCTACAACGCCTCGGGCACGGTGGTCTCGGGCACGGGCGGCGTCTGCTACCTCTACTGGCCCGTCGAGCCCACCGCCGCCCAGCGGAAGGCACTGGAGGCGGTCGGCGTGCGCTGAGCCGTCCGGCAGGGCGTCCACGGCGCCGGTCCCGGCCCCTTCCAGCGGGTCTGCAATACTGCGGATCTCCTGTGACAGCCGAGACTGGGAAGCGCGGACTTGAACAACAGGCAGCAGCGTGGCGAGAGCGAGCGGGCGCAGACCCGCCGCTCCGAACTCATCGCCACCGGCCGTAAGTTGTTCGCCGACACGTCGTACGACGCCCTGTCGATGGACGACATCGCCCAGCACGCCGGCGTCGCCAAAGGGCTGATCTACTACTACTTCAAGAACAAGCGCGGCTACTACCTCGCCATCATCGAGGACTCGGTGATGGAGCTGGTCTCGCTCGCGTCCGGCGGCGGCGACCTGCCGAACACCGAGCGCGTACAGCGCACCGTCGAGGCCTATCTCAAGTTCGCGCAGTACAACGAGGCCGCCTACCGCACGATCATCACCGGCGGCGTCGGCTTCGACACCCAGGTCCAGGCGATCCGCGACGCGGTGCGTACGGGACTGGTCTCCACCGTCGCCGAGCGTGCCTACGGCCGCCAGGACATCCCGCCGATCGCCAGGCTCGCCCTGCTGGGCTGGCTCAGCAGCGTCGAGTGGCTGACCCTCGAATGGCTGGAGCACCGCGAGGAACTGCCCCGGGAGATACCGCGCGATCTGCTGGTACGGATGCTCCGGCACACGTTCAACACGATCGAGGAGTTCTCGCCCGAGTGCCCGGCGCCGCCGCCGGACCCGGACTTCCGGCCGTACACCGGTCTCTGAACGCCTCCCGGAGAGCGGGTGAGTCCCGGGGACGACGAAGGCGCCGGACGGGCCCCGGAGGGCCGTCCGGCGCCTCCTGCCGGGCTAGTCGATCGCCTTGATCAGTTCGCCGTCGGCCGTGTCGCCGCTGAGCTCCCAGAAGAAGGTGCCTCCCAGGCCCTGCTCGTTCTTGTAGTCCATCTTGGTGCCGATGGTGGCGGGGGTGTCGTAGCTCCACCAGTTGGAGCCGCAGTGGGCGTACGCCGTACCGGCCACCGTGCCGTTGGCCGGGCACGTGTTCTTCAGGACCTTGTAGTCCTCGATGCCCGCCTCGTAGGTGCCCGGGGCCGCGCCCGTCGCGGTACCGCCCGGCTCGGACTGGGTCACCCCGGTCCAGCCACGCCCGTAGAAGCCGATGCCGAGCAGCAGCTTCTCCGCCGGAACGCCCTTGGCCTTCAGCTTGGTGATCGCCGCGTCGGTGTCGAAGCCCTCCTGCGGGATGCCCTCGTACGAGGTGAGCGGCGAGTGCGGGGCCGTGGGGCCCTGCGGAGCGAACGCGCCGAAGAAGTCGTACGTCATCGGCAGGTACCAGTCGAGGTACTGGGCGGCCGCGCCGTAGTCGGTGGCGTCGATCTTGCCGCCCTCGGACGCGTCGGCGGTGATGGCCGCCGTGACGAGGTCCTCGCCGCCGAACTCCGTACGGAGCGCGGAGACCATGTTCGTGAAGGCGTCCGGCCCGCTGGTGTCACAGGTCAGACCGCAGGCGTTCGGGTACTCCCAGTCGATGTCGATGCCGTCGAAGACATCGGCCCAGCGCGGGTCCTCGACCAGGTCGTGGCAGGACTTGGCGAACGCGGCCGGGTTCTTCGCCGCCTCACCGAACCCGCCCGACCAGGACCAGCCGCCGAACGACCAGATCACCTTGAGACCGGGGTGGAGCGCCTTGAGCTTGCGCAGCTGGTTGAAGTTGCCGCGCAGGGGCTGGTCCCAGGTGTCGGCGACGCCGTCGACGGACTGGTCGGCGGTGTAGGCCTTCTCGTGGTCGGCGAAGGCGTCGCCGATGGTGCACTTGCCGCCCTGGACGTTGCCGAAGGCGTAGTTGATATGCGTCAGCTTGTCGGCCGACCCGGAGGTCTGGATGTTCCTCACATGGTAATCGCGCTGGTAGACACCCCAGTTGGCGAAGTATCCGATGACCTTCTCACCGGCGGCTGTGGGGGCCGCCCGGTTCGTCTCCTGGTCGGCGGCGGCGGTACCGGCGCCGGCGAGCAGGGACACGCCGAGCACGGCCGTACAGGCCGCGGCGACGAGCGCCCGGAAGCGGGCGCGGGGACGGTGGGGTCCGAGCATGGGGTCTCCTCGTGGGGGAGGGAGATCGAGGTCCCCGCCGTCGACGTGGCAGGGACGCGGAGTGTGTTCTCCGGGACGGTAGAAGGACTAGACCAGTGGGTCAATGGTACGGACCGACTTCCCGGCCGGAGCGGCGTGGCTCGAAGGCGGCGGACGGAACGGGAGCGGCACCCGGACCGGGGCTGATCTCCCGTGACTGCGCCCCGCCGATCGGGCATACTCAACGCGCCACAACCGCTGGTCAGCCCCTCCCGTAACCCGGGAGGGCAGCATCGGTTGGGCAGTATCCCGGTCCGGGGACACCCCGGGTCCCGACCGGCGTCCGCCGCCACACCCAGCGCGCGGCCGCCGTACCGTCCCGACAGGGAGGAGAGCGCCGCCATGCCCGACCGCGCCCCGCGAACGGTGGAACGCCAGTTGCCCACCGAGGAGTCCAAGGACCTGCTCGCGCTCGTACGCGACATCGTCGAGCGGGAGATCGTCCCCACGGCGGCCGAAGAGGAGGAGGCGGGCCACTTCCCCCGGGAGACCTTCACCCTCCTCTCCGAATCCGGACTGCTCGGCCTGCCGTACGACTCCGAACACGGCGGCGGAGACCAGCCGTACGAGGTCTACCTCCAGGTCCTCGAAGAGCTCGCCGCGGCCCGCCTCACCGTCGGACTCGGGGTCAGCGTCCACTCCCTGGCCTGCCACGCCCTCGCCGCGTACGGCACCCCCGACCAGCAGGCCGGACACCTTCCCGCCATGCTGGGCGGCGGTCTGCTGGGCGCGTACTGCCTCTCCGAACCCTCGTCCGGCTCCGACGCTGCCTCGCTGCGCACCAGGGCCGTCAGGGACGGCGACGACTGGGTGATCACCGGCACGAAGGCCTGGATCACCCACGGCGGCATCGCCGACTTCTACACCGTGCTCGCACGCAGCGGCGGCGAGGGCGCCGGCGGTATCTCGGCCTTCCTGGTGCCCGGCGACGCCGACGGGCTGAGCGCCGCCGCGCCCGAGCGGAAGATGGGCATGAAGGGCTCGCCCACCGCCCAACTCCACTTCGACGGCGTGCGGATCGGCGACGACCGGCGGATCGGCGACGAGGGGCAGGGGTTCGCCATCGCGCTCTCCGCACTCGACTCCGGCCGGCTCGGGATCGCCGCCTGCGCCGTGGGCGTCGCGCAGGCGGCCCTGGACGAGGCGGTGGAGTACGCCACCGGACGGCGGCAGTTCGGCCGCCCCGTCGCCGACTTCCAGGGACTGCGCTTCATGCTCGCCGACATGGCGACCCGGATCGAGGCGGGGCGGGCCCTGTACCTCGCGGCGGCGCGGCTGAGGGACGCCGGACTGCCGTTCTCCCGGCAGGCCGCGATGGCGAAGCTGTTCTGCACCGACGCGGCGATGCAGGTCACCACGGACGCCGTTCAGGTGCTCGGCGGCTACGGATACACCGCCGACTTCCCCGCCGAGAGATACATGCGCGAGGCGAAGGTGCTCCAGATCGTCGAAGGCACCAACCAGATCCAGCGCATGGTGATCGCCCGTCATGTCGCCGGGTCCGAGACGCGCTGACCCGTCCGCCCGAACGGTCCGTCAGCACTGGTCCGCCCGAACGGTCCGTCAGCACTGGTCCGTCCGTCAGCTGTCGTCAACTGGCGGACGGGACAGGGTGTTTGACGTGAGGTCCGAAGGTGGTCCGGCCCGTGCTCGATGTACGGGAGCGTCAGGCGGCTTCGCGCCGCAGGTGCGGCACCTTGAACGGGCGCGAACCCGGACCGCCCGCGTGGGAGAACGGCTGGGTGCGCCAGTCCAGGCCCTGGGGGAGCGTCAGCAGCAGCGCGGTGTCCTGCTCCTGGGCGTCGAGCGACTCGTCGGCCGGCCGGGCGTCCATGGCCGAACGGCCCGTACCCGCGCACACGGTGAGAACGAACGGGTTCCACGGGCTGGGGCACAGCGCGTGCTCCGGCAGGCTGTCCTCGTCCGCCAGCAGGGCGATCGGCTGGGAGCAGTCCGGGCACACGACCCGGAACATCTCGAAGGTGTCGTAGAAGTCGAGCTCGTCGGTCTCGACGGGATCAACAGGCTCCGGTTCGATACGTCCGGTGCGCTTCAGGCTCTGCATGGAGACACTCCCCCTCGGGTGGGCCGACAGCCACGTGCGGCCTCGACCACAGCAAGCAATTCCCGTCGCGCGCCTTAGGTAACCGTGAGGTCTCGATGGAGCCCGCGACATATCTGTGGTGTTCGTCACATGCCCGGCGCAGGTGACGATCCGGTACACCGTCGACTGTGCCGGAAGTGACCAGGGGCAATAGGTTGATCCGCATGGAGGAGTTGGATCGTCAGATCGTGCAGTTGCTCGTCAAGGACGGGCGGATGAGCTACACCGACCTGGGCAAGGCCACGGGCCTGTCCACCTCGGCGGTGCATCAGCGCGTCCGCAGGCTGGAGCAGCGCGGAGTGGTACGCGGCTACGCCGCCGTGGTGGACCCGGAAGCCGTGGGCCTGCCCATGACGGCCTTCATCTCGGTCAAGCCGTTCGACCCCAGCGCACCGGACGACATCGCGGAACGGCTGGCCCCGATCCCCGAGATCGAGGCGTGCCACAGCGTGGCGGGCGAGGAGAACTACATCCTCAAGGTACGGGTGGCGACGCCGCTGGAACTGGAACACCTGCTGACCCGCATCCGCACCCTGGCGGGTGTCTCCACACGCACGACGGTGGTGCTCTCGACCCCGTACGAGGCACGGGGGCCGCACTTCTAGGGCTCGGTTCGCCTCCGGGGCGCTCTGAGTCGATGTCGACGGTCGACCGTGCTCAGCCGCTTTTTCAGGGCTCGGTTCGCCTCCGGGGCGCTTCAAGTCGGCGTCGACGGTCGACCGTGCTCACCCCCTCGTTCCTCGGGGCCTGTGCGCGCTCTCCCTTTCGACACCGACGCGCCCCTTCGGCTCACTCGCCAGATGCTCTGCCGGGGCGCGTGCACCCGGTTGTCAGGCATACCCCTGCGCGTCGTTCTCGTGCCGGGAGGCGGGAGACTGGGCCGTATGAACCATCGCGCCGACCCCCAGAGCGAACCCCGCACCGTGCTGCTGCGTGGGGGAGAAGTCCACAGCCCCGCCGACCCCTTCGCCACCGCGATGGTCGTCGAAGGTGGGCATGTCGCCTGGGTGGGGTCCGAAGGCGCCGCCGACTCCTTCGCCTCCGGTGTCGACGAGACCGTCGACCTCGAAGGCGCGCTCGTCACCCCCGCGTTCACCGACGCGCACGTCCACACCACCGCGACCGGCCTCGCCCTCACCGGGCTCGACCTGGCCGGCGCCCGAACCCTCGGCGACGCCCTCGCGCTCGTACGGGCCCACCGCACCGCGCACCCCGGTGACCGGGTCCTCATCGGACACGGCTGGGACGCCTCGCGGTGGCCGGAGCGCCGCGCTCCCACCCGTCGGGAACTCGACGAGGCGGCCGACGGCAGGCCGCTCTACCTGACCCGGGTCGACGTCCACTCCGCCGTGGTGACCACCGCCCTCCTCGACCAGGTGCCGGGCATCGGTGAGCTGGCCGGATTCCACCCTGACGCCCCGCTGACCGGCGACGCCCATCACGCCGTACGCGCCGCCGCACACTCCGCCGTGACCCCCGCGCAGCGCACCGAGGCCCAGCGCGCCGCGCGCGCCCGCGCGGCCTCTCTCGGGATCGGCACGCTCCACGAGTGCGCCGGCCCCGACATCTCCGGCGATGACGACTTCACCGGGCTGCTCAGGCTGGCCGGCGACGAAGCGGGCCCGCACGTCCTCGGGTACTGGGCCGAGCGGATCAGCGACGGCAAGGGCGCCGCGCGGATCCGGGAGCTCGGAGCCGTCGGCGCGGCGGGGGATCTCTTCGTGGACGGCTCGTTCGGGTCGCACACCGCCTGGCTGCACGAGCCGTACGCGGACGCGCCCCACACCGGCGCCGCCCACCTCGACGCGGCCGACATCGCCGCCCATGTCACGGCCTGCACCGAAGCCGGGCTCCAGGCAGGTTTCCACGCCATCGGTGACGCCGCGATCGGCGCGGTCGTCGACGGGACCCGCGCCGCCGCCGAACGGCTCGGCCTCTCCCGGATCCGGGCCGCCCGCCACCGGGTCGAGCACGCCGAGATGCTCACCCCCGAGACCGTCGCCGCCTTCGCCGAACTCGGTCTCACCGCCTCCGTCCAGCCCGCGTTCGACGCGGCGTGGGGCGGCGCCGACGGCATGTACGCGGACCGGCTCGGTGAGACCCGCGCCCGTACCCTCAACCCCTACGCCGCCCTCCTGCGCGCCGGTGTCCCCCTCGCCTTCGGCTCCGACAGCCCGGTGACCCCGCTCGACCCGTGGGGCATCATCAGGGCCGCCGCCTTCCACCGGACACCCGAGCACCGTGTCTCCGTACGCGCCGCCTTCACCGCCCACACGCGCGGCGGCGGGCGCGCCGCCGGCCGGGACGACACGGGCGTGCTCGTGCCCGGCGCACCCGCCGACTACGCGCTCTGGCGCACCGAGGAGCTGATCGTCCAGACCCCCGACGACCGGGTCTCCCGCTGGTCCACCGATCCGCGTTCGGGGACCCCCGGCCTGCCCGATCTCACCCCGGGCGCGGCCCTGCCGGTCTGTCTGCGGACCGTGGTCGGCGGGCGAACGGTGTTCTTGCGACCGAACGAGTGATGTACTCGTGTTTCCGTTCCGCCGACAGATGCCCGCCGGTGACTGTCGCGACCAGCGGATCTTCCCCGCTGACCTGCTGAAACAGGCAAATGCCGCAGGTCAAAGGAGTGTTGACAGCACGCACACACCGGCCGGTAGGTTCGGCCGGGTCCACCAAAGGACGTCCGACCGGCAACTCCCACGCAGTCGTCGAACGCCGCTGGGCCATGGGGTGGTGCACCGCACCGGCGCACCGCCACTGGGAGCCAGGTTCAGCGCCCGCGCCTCGGGGGCGAGGGAAGGTTTCTGCCGGTCGGCGGGTGCGACCCGGGTAGGGCCCCGGCGTTCAGTAGACAACGGCTCTCGGTCGACTCGCAGCCGGCGGGTCCCAGGTCGGCCCGAAGGACGCCGGGACCCGATCCGCAGGCCCCGGATCCCCCCGCCCCGGCGCTCGCGCGGGCGGATTCCGGCCGCCCCCGCCCCCTCCCGAACGACACCGCGCCACCGTGTGGACAAGGACCCCTCGCGTGCTCGCTAAGGTGGTACATCTGCGTACGGCGATTAAGGGGCAGTTGTGAACGACGGTGGTCAGAGGCAGTACGGCCCGCTCGGCGCAGCCTTGGTGATCATCCCGACCTTCAACGAGGCGGAGAACATCAAACGGATTGTCAACCGCGTGCGCGCGGCGGTCCCCGAGGCCGACATCCTCGTGGCCGACGACAACAGCCCCGACGGCACCGGAAAGATCGCCGACGAACTCGCCGCCGACGACAGCCAGGTCCATGTCCTGCACCGCAAGGGCAAGGAGGGGCTGGGCGCGGCCTATCTGGCCGGATTCCACTGGGGCATCGAGCGTGGCTACGGGGTCCTGGTCGAGATGGACGCCGACGGCTCCCACCAGCCCGAGGAACTGCCCCGGCTGCTGACCGCCCTCAAGGGCGCCGACCTCGTGCTCGGCTCGCGCTGGGTGCCCGGCGGCCGGGTGGTGAACTGGCCGAGGACCCGGGAGATGATCTCGCGCGGCGGCAGCACGTACTCACGGGCGCTGCTCGGTCTCCCGCTGCGCGACATCACCGGCGGATTCCGCGCCTTCCGCAAGGAGACGCTCGACCGGCTCGGGCTGGACGAGGTCGCCTCGCAGGGCTACTGCTTCCAGGTCGACCTCGCGCGCCGGGCCGTCGAGGCCGGCTGCCATGTCGTGGAGGTGCCGATCACCTTCGTCGAACGCGAACTGGGCGACTCCAAGATGAGCCGGGACATCCTCGTGGAAGCGCTCTGGCGGGTCACCGCGTGGGGCGTCGGCACCCGGGCCAACCGCATGCTGGGCCGTAAGCCCCTCTGATCGGGTCCGCCCCTCGTACGACAACGCGCCTCGCCGCCAGGCACACTGGAAGCATGACGACCGGCGCACCGCCTCCCGCGGCTCCGCAGCGCTCTCGCGCGCGCACATTTGTTCCCCTGGGCATCGCCGTCTGGCTGGTGCTCGAAATCTGGCTGCTCATTGTGGTGGCCGGCGCGACGAACGGGCTGACCGTACTGGCCCTGTTGCTCGGCGCGGGCGTCCTCGGCTCGGTGGTCGTGAAGCGGGCGGGCCGGCGGGCCTTCCGCAATCTCACCGAGACCCTCCAGCAGGCGCAGCGGCAGCAGCAGAACCCCGGTGCCGCCGAGACCGAGGAGGGCTCGAAACCCACCTCGGGCAACGGTTTCCTGATGCTGGGCGGTCTGCTGATCATGCTGCCGGGGCTGGTCTCCGACGCCGTCGGGCTGGTCCTGCTGATTCCGCCGGTGCGCACGCTGCTGAGCAGGCGGGTGGAGCGGTCGCTGGAGCGCCGGATGCGCGCCGCGGGCCCCGGCGGTTTCGGCGACGCCTTCCAGCAGGCTCAGCAGTCCAGGATGACCCGCCCGGACGGCAAGGTCGTCCAGGGCGAGGTCATCAGGCACGACGAACCGAAGCCGCCGCGCGACTCCGGCGAGGACGGACCCCGCCCGCCGCTGACACCCTGAGGCAGCCGAAGCCCCGAGCCGGCGGAACGGCGGGGCGGACATGGCAAGAGCCGTGGGGGGGGGGCCGGGGGGGGGGGGGGGCGCGGCGCACCCCGGCACGCCGGTGGGGGTGTCGGGGTGGGGTGGGCGCGGAGA
>NZ_JBHXRM010000065.1:0-34482 GCF_042716895.1 Streptomyces sp. NPDC058653
GCCCCGTACTCCGAGGAGTACGGGGCCACCGCCGTCGTCGTTCCGTCCGACCCGGGCACACGGCCCGGGGACGCTCAGCGGAGCCGGGCCATGAGCGCGTGTTCGACCAGGGTGATCAGGCCGCTCTTGGCGTCGGCGCGGTGCCGGGCGTCGGTCGTGATGATCGGGGTGTCGGGGCCGATCTGGAGCGCCTCACGGACCTCGTCGGGGGTGTAGGGCTGGTGTCCGTCGAAGCCGTTGAGGGCGATGACGAACGGGAGACCCGAGTTCTCGAAGTAGTCGACCGCGGGGAAGCAGTCGGCGAGGCGGCGGGTGTCGACGAGGACGACGGCGCCGATGGCACCGCGCACCAGGTCGTCCCACATGAACCAGAAACGGTCCTGTCCGGGCGTACCGAACAGGTAGAGGATCAGGTCCTGGTCAAGGGTGATACGGCCGAAGTCCATGGCCACCGTGGTGGTGGTCTTGTCTCCGGTGTGGGTGAGGTCGTCGATGCCGGCGGAGGCGCTGGTCATGACGGCTTCGGTACGCAGCGGGTTGATCTCCGAGACGGCGCCGACGAACGTGGTCTTGCCCACGCCGAATCCGCCCGCCACCACGATCTTCGCGCTGGTGGTTGAGCGGGCTGCACCGCCGCTAGAGCTTGCGAAGTCCACTGAGCACCCTTTCGAGCAGTGTCACATCTGGTTGGCCCCCGGCGGTCTCGTCGCCGCCGGGTTGGTGAATGGCGACAAGTCCGGCCTCCGCCAGGTCGGCTACGAGGATCCGGGCGACGCCAAGAGGGATGGAGAGCAGTGCCGAAATCTCGGCGACCGATTTGATCTCGAAACAGAGCCGGCAGATCCGCTGGTGCTCGGGCAACTGCCCTTGCAGCCTGGACGGATCGGCCGTCGTGCTGACCAGTGCCTCGATGGCGAGCTGGTACCGCGGCCGCGTCCGGCCGCCGGTCATGGCGTACGGACGGACCAACGGGTTGTGCGCGGTCTGCTCCGGCTCCTGGTGGCGCCTCGGCTGCACCGGCTGGATCCGGGGCGTCCGCTGACCGTACGAGGGTTGCTGTCCGTACGGCTGTTGCTGCCCCTGCCCGTACGGTTGCTGCTGTCCGTACGGCTGTTGCTGTCCCTGACCGTACGACTGCTGTTCCCCGTACGGCTGTTGGGACTGCTGGTAGGGCTGCTGCTGTGGATGATACGGCTGCCCGCCGCCGTCCCACTGCCCGCCCTGACCGTCGTTCCCGCCCGGTGCGGAGGGGGAGTTGAAGTGGTTCCGGGCACGCTCACCCGGGACCTGTCGGCCACCCTCATAAGGATGTCCGCCTGTGGGTGTTGCCACCGTTTCCTCCTCCGACTCCGGTCGTCGGTTTCTGTTCTGTGGAGCCGCGCCACCGAACCCTATGGTGCGATGGCGCGAAACGCACTGTCTGTCTGTTAGTTGAGAAGACTTCCCTGGAGTTCGGCGCGCAGGTCCGGCGTGAGCACCGTCCCCGCCCGGTCGACGAGCAGAGCCATTTCGTAACCCACCAGGCCGATGTCGGCCTCGGGGTGCGCGAGGACGGCCAGCGAGGAGCCGTCGGAGATCGACATGAGGAAGAGGAACCCGCGGTCCATCTCCACGACGGTCTGGGTGACGGCACCGCCCTCGAAGATCCTGGAGGCCCCGGCGGTCAGCGAGGTCAGGCCCGAGGCCACGGCCGCGAGTTGGTCGGCGCGGTCGCGAGGGAAGCCCTCGGACATGGCAAGCAGGAGTCCGTCGGCGGAGACCACCACGGTGTGGGACACCCCGGGGGTGTGCTCCACGAAGTTGGTGATCAACCAGTTGAGATTCTGCGCCGCCTGGCTCATCGGGCTCACACTAACGCTCCTGGTTGTAGGTACTGCCCGGGCCTCGACCCGGTCCGTTCGTATCCGTCCCCGTTGTTCCCGCGTTGCCCGCCCCCGCGTTGCGGCCCCGTTGGACGCCGCGCCGCAGGTTGCTCAGCCTGCCACGTACATCCTCCGGCGCGCGCGAGACCTGGGGGCCGTTCTGCGGCGTCTGCTCCGCGGTTCCCTCGATCAGGTTGGCCTTGGGAACGCGCCTCGGGAGTCCCGACGGGGTGATCCCGCCGGCCTTCGGCTCGCGGAGTTTCTCGGCCCGCTGCCAACGGTCGTCGTTGGTCGAACGCCAGTCGTCCGGGGCGCTCGCGTCGCTCCGTCCGTTCTGCGGCAGCGGGGCTGTCGGTGTGTACGTCTCGTCGGTCCCGTTCGTCTGCGGTGTCTCGGCGGGCCCTGCCTGCTGGTCGGGAGCCTGGGAAGCCTGAGCCGGCTTCTTCGGCGTGGTCGCCGACGGAGAGGTCCCACCGAACAGGTCGGTCCCGCCGCCGACGTTTCCGTTCGACTGCCCGTCGTCCCCGCCGGTGGACTGCCACGACTTCGGCTTCGGCTGCGAGATGCTGCCACGGCGCGGCAGTCCCGCTCCCGTGAGCGTGTGGCTGGTGCTCGGCGAGGGCCCCGGGCGTTCGAATTCTACGCGCTCCGGAGTGTCCGCCGCAGCGCCATCGGACGATTCCGATTCGGTCCCCGCGTCCGGCTGGTACCCACCCTGGTAGCCATTTTGGTCGCCCCAGGCACCCTGGTCGGCCCCCGGGGCGAAGAGGTTGTCGTAGCCCGCCCCGTCCTGCCGGGGAGCCTCGTAGGCCCCTTCCGTATAGGTGCCGCCCAGCGGGTCCTGCTGCGCCGGGTAGCCGTCGGGCGTCCCGTAACCGTCGGCCGTGCCCGTCGGGTAGCCGTCGGGGGTGGCGTACGCGTCGTACCCGGCGCCCTCGTAGGACTGTCCGGCCTCGGACGTGCCTCCCGCGGCCGGGTAGCCGTTCTGGTCGTACGAGGCCTCCTGCGGCGCGTAGCGGCCGTCGGTCTCCTCGCGGTACTGCCCGTCGACCTGGTCGCCGTAGAGCGGCTGCTCGCCCCCGGGCAGGGCCGGGGCGGCGCCGTTGGCCCCGCCCAGCGCCGCGCGGCGCTCGTCGCGCATCAGGGAGCGGTTCACGGGGTCGAGACTGCGCGGATTCGCCGCCCCGGCCCCCGCCGTCTCGTCGTACCGGGAGTCGTCGAAGCCGAGTTCGGCCGCCGTCAGCATGGGCGTCGACGACGCCTGCGACTCCGGCTCGAAGGCCGCGGCCTGCTGCTCCGGAATGATCTGGGAGACCGTGAAGTCGGTGGGCGCGGGCTGCTCGCCGCCGCCTCCGTGGGTGATCGCGTCCGGGAGCATGACCAGCGACGTGGTGCCCGCCTGCTCGCCCGAGGGGCGCAGCTGCACGCGGATGCCGTGCCGGTCGGCCAGCCGGCCGACCACGAAGAGGCCCATGCGCTGGGACACCGCGGCGTCCACGGTGGGCGGGTTGGCCAGCTTGTGGTTGATGTCCGCGAAGTCCTCGGCGGTGAGGCCGATGCCCTTGTCGTGGATCTCGATCATCACGCGGCCGTCGGGCAGCCGGGTCGCGGTCACCCGCACCTTGGTCTGCGGCGAGGAGAAGGTGGTGGCGTTCTCCAGCAGCTCGGCGAGCAGGTGCACGAGGTCCGTCACGGCCTGGCCGTGGATGTCGGTCTCGGGCACCCCGCTCAGCTCGATGCGCTCGTAGGACTCCACCTCGGAGGAGGCCGCGCGCAGCACGTCGACCAGCGGCACCGGCTGGTTCCAGCGGCGGCCCGGCTCCTCACCGGCGAGGACCAGCAGGTTCTCGCCGTTACGGCGCATACGCGTCGCGAGGTGGTCCAGCTTGAAGAGGTTCTCCAGCTGCTCGGGCTCGGCCTCGTTGTTCTCCAGCTCCGTGATCAGGGTCAACTGGCCCTCGATCAGGGACTGGTTGCGCCGCGAGAGATTGGTGAAGATCGCGTTGACGTTGCCCCGCAGCATGGCCTGCTCGGCGGCGAGCCTGACGGCCTCGCGGTGCACCTGGTCGAAGGCCCGCGCGACCTCGCCGATCTCGTCCCTGGAGTCGATCGGGATGGGCTGGACACGGGTGTCGACGCGTCCGGGCTCGGTACGGGAGAGCTGGTCGACCAGCATCGGCAGCCGCTGCTCGGCGATGCCGAAGGCGGCCGTACGGAGCCGGCGCATGGCCCGGCTCATCTGCCGCGCCATCATGCCGGCCAGCACGAAGGCGGCCAGCAGGGCGATCACGACGATCGCGCCGTTGATGATCGCGTCGTTCCTGGCGTCGTCCGAGATCTGCGCGGCGTCGCCGACGGCGTTGTCGACCAGGTCCTTCTCGATGATCGTGTAGCCGTCGAACTTGGCGGTGGTCGCGGCCATCCACGCCGTGGGCGTGACGCCGCGCTCCTCCAGCTGCGAGGGGGTGTCGCCGGTGGCGATCGCGGCGACCATGCCGTCGACCACCGAGCCCTCCTGGGCCGGCGGCGCGATGAACTTCTGGCCCGCCGCCGCGGCCTGCTGCCGCGCCGCCGCGAGCTTCTTCGCGCCCTCGGCGGTCTTGTCCGCCATGACCTTCTGGAGCTTGGCGGTGTCCGCGTCGGTGCCGCCGGAGACGTACTCGCCGATGGCGATGTCCTCCAGGTAGGCGTACGAGGAGAACGCGATCGACTGGCCCGACCGGACGGCCGGCTTCTCGCTCGGCCGCACCAGCAGGTGCAGACCGATGGAGCGCTGGAGCGAGCTGGCGGCCTTGGCGAGCTGGATGGCGTAGACCGTACGGCCGTAACTGGTGATGTTGCCGGTGCCGAGGCCCAGTTCGTTGGAGAACTCCATGAGGGAGTGCTGCACCAGCACGTAGCCCTCTTCGGTCGCCACGGGGCCGCCGTTGCGGCCGGTCTTGTCGGGCGTCTCCACGCCCGCCGTGTACGCCGTCTTACGGATCGCGTCCAGCTTGGGCTCCTCCGCGCGGAAGAGCCGCAGACGGCGCTCCAGGCCCTCGTCCTTCGGCAGGGACGTGACTGCGCGGTCGAACGTGGCCTTCGCGGCGTCCGTGGCCGCCCTGGCGTCCACGACGACCTTGTCGTCGCGCTTGTTCGTCAGCAGCGGCTGGGCGGTGAGGTCGCGCTCGTTGAGCAGGGCCTGGCCGTACTCGGACGCGGCCCGCACCACGAGGGCGGTCCGCTCGGCGTCCTGCGCCTCCTGCCAGGTGTCGATGGAGCCCTTGACCTGGAAGCCGCCCATGACGAGGCCGACGAGCACGGGTATGAGGAGAATCGCGTTGAGCCGGGTCGGTACCCGCCAGTTACGTGGGGACAGCCGGCTGGTGCTGCCCGGTACCGGGGGCTTCCCGGGCGTATCCGCAGGCGGCGCCGCTGTACGCCGCGGCGGGGTGAAGTTACCCCGCGCCGCCTGCTCCGCGGAGCTCGCTGTCCTACGCCTCACTCGACCAACAACCTCTCGGCGTCGGCACCTACGTTGTGCCGTTTTTCGTATCGGTCCGCACTACTCGGGAGTTCATCGAATTCCAGCACGTGAGGCGGTCCCGTTCCAAACAGTGGGAATCAGCCATTCCGAGTGGTCCATACCTCAGATAAAACGGGCATAAAGAACGAGGCCCGCCAAAAGGCGAGTGCGATGTGAGCACAGCGATACCAGCCGAACGCGTCGAGTGTTCGATCGGCGTGAATTCTCTTTCGAAATGTTATGAACACCGGTGTGGGCTATGTCAAAAGACACAGCCCACACCGGTCGGCGCTACGGCAACTGCCGTACGGATTCGTCTACTTGAGCCGGGCCATCAGTGCGTGTTCGACCAGCGTGATCAGGCCGCTCTTGGCGTCGGCGCGGTGCCGGGCGTCGGTCGTGATGATCGGTGCGTCCGGGCCGATCTGGAGCGCCTCGCGTACTTCCTCCGGAGTGTAGGGCTGGTGTCCGTCGAAGCCGTTGAGGGCGATGACGAACGGAAGTCCGGAATTCTCGAAGTAGTCGACCGCCGGGAAGCAGTCGGCGAGACGGCGGGTGTCGACGAGGACCACAGCGCCGATCGCGCCGCGCACCAGGTCGTCCCACATGAACCAGAAACGGTCCTGTCCGGGCGTACCGAACAGATACAGGATCAGGTCCTGGTCGAGAGTGATACGGCCGAAGTCCATCGCCACCGTGGTGGTGGTCTTGTCCCCCGTGTGAGTGAGGTCGTCGATGCCGGCGGAAGCGCTGGTCATGACGGCTTCGGTACGCAGCGGGTTGATCTCCGAGACGGCCCCGACGAACGTGGTCTTGCCCACGCCGAACCCACCAGCCACCACGATCTTCGCGGAGGTGGTCGATCGTGCCGCTCCGCCGCTAGAGCTTGCGAAGTCCACTGAGCACCCTTTCGAGCAGTGTCACATCCGGCGTGCCGCCGGCCTCTCCGTTACCCGGCTGGTGGATGGCCACCATGCCTGCCTCGGCCAGGTCGGCCACGAGGATGCGCGCCACACCGAGCGGCATGGACAGCAGTGCCGACACCTCGGCGACAGACTTCACCTCGCGGCAGAGATGGCAGATCCGCTGGTGCTCGGGGAGCAGCCCTGCGAGATGCGCCGGATCGGCCGTCGTGCTGACCAGTGCCTCGATGGCGAGCTGGTACCGCGGCCGCGTCCGGCCGCCGGTCATGGCGTACGGACGAACCAGCGGCTGGTCGCCCTCATGTCCGTAGGACGCGTCGACTGAGGCGCCGTACGGATCGTGAGAGGCGGGTGGCGGGGTCATGAATCCTCCGGGCGTGACAGCAAGATGTCTGCGTGCCGTCTGACTGGGCCGGGGTGGGGCCGGTTGGCGGCCGGACGGTGGATGGCTCTGGGGGCGATACCTGGAAGCCTCAGTGGAGCAGGCTCCCCTGGAGCTCGGCGCGCAGGTCCGGTGTCAGCACCGTTCCCGCCCGGTCGACCAGGAGGGCCATCTCGTAGCCCACGAGGCCGATGTCGCAGTCGGGGTGTGCGAGCACCGCGAGTGAGGAGCCGTCGGAGACGGACATGAGGAAGAGGAATCCGCGGTCCATCTCCACGACGGTCTGGGTCACAGGCCCGCCCTCGAAGATCCGGGAAGCTCCCGCGGTCAGCGAGGTCAGACCCGAAGCGACGGCCGCCAGTTGATCGGCACGGTCACGCGGGAAACCCTCGGACATGGCCAGCAGCAGGCCGTCGGCGGATACGACCACTGTGTGGGACACCCCGGGGGTGTTGTCCACAAAGTTGGTGATCAACCAGTTCAGATTCTGCGCCGCCTGGCTCATCGGACTCAACTAACGCTCCTGCTGGTGAGAGGGGCCGAGGTTGAAACTGCCGGTCGTCGAGCTGTCGGCGGTACGGCCGCCGGCCTGACGACCCTGCTGAATACCCCGGCGAAGGTTGGTCAGCCGGCCGCGTACGTCATCCGGCGAACGCGAGACCTGCGGACCGGTCTGGTTGCTCTGCTCCTGAGCGGTTCCGGGCACCAGGTTGGCACGCGGGACCCGCCGAGGCAGACCTGAGGTGGTGATTCCGCCCGCGGCGGGCTTCTTGACCCGCTCGGCCTGGCGTACCAGCTCGTCATTGGGTGACGTGCGCCAGGAGGACGTGACGGCGCCGTTGCCGTTGTTGCCGCCGTTCGCCGGCTGACGTTGCGGCATCGGGGGAGGGGACGCCGGCCGTTCCGGCATCCCCTGTGGGGACTGCTGCGTGAAGTTTCCCGGCTGGAACGGCTGCTGCTCGGGCGCCGCCGGTACGCCGGGCACCTCGGGCTGCGCGGGGCGGCCGGGGCCGCCGTTCTGCTGCCCGTGGAACCAGTTCGTCTCCAGCGTGTCGAACAGCGGCGTACGCCCGTCGCCCGGACCGGCCGGCGGCAGGGCCTCCGGCTGGGGCTGCTGCGGGAGCGCGCCGACCGGCGGACGCGGGGCGCCGAAGTCGGCCCCGTTCGGGCCGTTCTGGCCGAAGCCGGGACGGTCCTGGCCGCCCTGCCGGCCCTGGTCCGCGCCCGGACGACCTTGTCCGGGCGGCGGGTTCTGGCCGAAGAGATCGGAGTTCTGGGAGCCCGGCGCGGCGGACGGCTCCGGGGGACGGGGCGCGTTGAAGTCCGGCCGGGGGAACTGCTCAGTGGCCCCGACGCCCTGGCCCTGACCCTGCCAACCGGCGTTCACGTCGCCCGAGTTGGGGAGGGGGTGGGAGCCGGTGTCGCCGTATCCGCTGCCGCCGCCGATACCGCCGGGGCCGCTGCCGCGGTCCGGCCTCGGGCCGTTGAAGTCGGGACGCGCGAACTCGGCGGTGGAGCCGGGGCCGGGGCCCTGGCCCGCCCCTGCCGACGGCATCGGGAACTGACCGGTGTTCTCGGGCTCCTCGTGGCCGCGCGGCGAGTCCGGCGAGAACCGCCCCGCCGGGGGCTGCTGCCCCGTGCCCCAGGTCGTCGTCGCACTGGTCCCCGGACGCTGCGGGCGCTGCGGCGGCGGGGTGCCCCCCGGCAGCTCGGCGCGCGGTCCGCCGGGCGGCGGGAGCTGACGGCCGCGGTCGACGGGCGGCGGCCCACCGGCCGGCCCCGTCGCACCCTGCGGGAACCCGCCGCGGTCGCGGTTGCCGGGGCCACCGCGTCCGTTCGGGCTGGAGAGGCTCTGACCGGGCCGGGCGAGCCGGCCACCGGCCTGCGGCACCGGACCCGACGGCTGACCGGGGCCCGCCTGCCCGCCCTGACGGCCCTGCTGCTCGCGGGGGCTCGTACCGAAGAGGCTCGGCTGTCCCGATCCCGATCCCTGGCCGGGTCCCTGTCGCTGCGGGTCCTGCGGCGGACCGGACTGCGGCCTGGTGGGCAGACCGCTCTGCATCCCGTTCCTGGCCGGCAGCGCGGCACGCGGCCCCGTACCGGCGCCGACCTGGCCACGCGAGGGCGGACCGGCGAGACGTCCGGCGCCCCCCGCGGTGCTCTCGCGGGCGGCGGCGCCACCCGCGAGTCCCGCGGCGATACCGGACTGCTGGCCGCCGCCGAGGCCGCCGGGCTGCTGTCCGCCCGCGCCGTTCTGCGCGCCGGCGCCGGGGCGCGGCGGCATCTTCTTGCCGCCGTTGGCGACATCGACGGGGAGCATGACCAGCGCGGTCGTGCCGCCGGAGTCGGAGGGACGCAGCTGGATCCTGATGCCGTGACGCAGCGAGAGCCGGCCGACCACGAACAGACCCATACGGCGCGAGACCGAGACGTCCACGGTGGGCGGCGACGCCAGCCGTTCGTTGATCGCCGCCAGGTCCTCGGGCGACAGACCGATACCGGTGTCGTGGATCTCGACGAGCACGCGCCCGTCGGGCAGCGCGTGACCGGTGACGCGGACCTTGGTCTGCGGCGAGGAGAACGACGTCGCGTTCTCCAGCAGCTCGGCGAGCAGGTGCACGAGGTCGTTGACGACGCGTCCCGCGACCTCGGTCGTGGGCACCGAGGCCAGTTCGATCCGCTCGTACTGCTCCACCTCGGAGGCCGCGGCACGGAGCACGTCGACCAGCGGGACGGGGCGGGTCCAGCGGCGGCCCGGCTCCTCACCGGCGAGGACCAGGAGGTTCTCACCGTTACGGCGCATACGGGTCGCGAGGTGGTCCAGCTTGAAGAGCGAGGACAGCTGGTCCGGGTCCGCCTCACGGGACTCGAGCTCGGAGATCAGCGACAGCTGACGCTGGATCAGGCCCTGGCTGCGGCGCGAGAGGTTGGTGAACATCGCGTTGACGTTGCCCCGCAGCAGCGCCTGCTCGGCGGCCAGTCGGACGGCCTCGCGGTGCACGTCGTCGAAGGCCGCGGCGACCTTTCCGATCTCGTCCCTGGAGTGCACACCGACCGACTCGACGGAGGTGTCCACGTCCTGCGGGTCGGAGTCGGAGAGCTGCTTGACCAGCTCGGGCAGCCGGTCCTGGGCGACCTTGGTGGCCGTCTCCTGGAGGCGCCGCAGCGAGCGGATCATGGAGCGGGCGACGACGAAGGCGCCGACCAGCGAGACGCCGAGGACGACGAGGATCAGCGCACCGTTGATGAGCGCGTCCTGCTGGGACTTCTCCTTCAGCTGGCGCGCCTTGTTCTCCATCTCACCCAGCAGTGTCTGCTCGATGATGTTCATCGCGTTGATCTTGGCGGACGCCTGGTCGGTCCAGTCCAGGTACGAGCGGTTGGGCCGCCCCTCCAGACCGCCGGAGATACCGAGGACCCGCTGCGCGTACTCGTCGGCGGCGTTGATCTCCGGGTTGCCCTTGCCGCTGAGCGGCGCCGTCAGCTCCTCGGCGTTGCCGCCCATCGACTCGTACAGCGCGTCGAAGGAGGCGAGGGCGTTGTCGCCCTTGGTGGCCGCGGCCAGACCGTAGAGGCGGTCGTTCTCGTTGAGATCGCCCTTGACCTTCGGGTCGGCGGGGAGCGCGGAGGCGATGATCGCGCGCTGGATCGACGCGTACTCCTTGGCGGAGGAGAAGGCCGCCAGGGCGCGCGTGCGCTTGATCATGTCCGGGTTGCTGGTCGCCTGCGCCATGTCCTGGGAGAGGCTCAGCAGCGAGTCGATGAGACCGCTGTAGGCGTCGACCGTCAGGGAGTGCGTGGCGTCGGTGTCGTACGCGTCCTTGCGGATCTCCTGGATCTTGTTGACCTGGGTGGCGATCTGGCTGACGTTGGCGCGGATCGACTCGAGCGCCTGGTCGCCGTCGGTGTTCCCGATGTCGACGGTGGCGCCGAGGAATGCCTTCTTGGCCCGGTCCGTCTTCGTACGACGGTCCTGGACCTTGAAGTCGTTGGGGTTCGCGCCGTTGGTCAGCGGACCTGCCGACTCGTCACGCTCCGCCTGGAGCGCGGCGGCGAGGCTGGTCGCCTCCTTGGTCATCTTGGTCAGCAGCTGCATGTGCTCCAGCTGCTCCATGTCGTTCATGGACTCGTTGATACGGAGTCCGCCCAGCGTGGTGGCCGCGACCACCGGCAGCGTGAGCAGTGCCACGAGACGGGTGCTGATGCGCCAGTTGCGCAGGGCTATTCGCGAACCGGCGTCTGTCGACACCGACTTGGGCGCGCTGTCCGGGGCTTCGCCACCGGGCGCCGCACCGGTCTTGGCACCCCGGTCCCCACCCTCGCCGGCCGGACCCGGGCCCGGGTTCTGGGTGTGCTGGGGCGAGGAGCCGCGGTCGGTTCCGCCACGGGGCTCCTGCTCCGCCGCAGCGCTGCTATCCCTCTTGAAACGTCCCTGCACTAGCGTCGCAACCTCTGGACCAGGCGTCCCCCCGCGGAACGGGCGGGACGGTGTCGGCGTCGTGGAGCACAGAGTGCGCTCCAAGGTGGTCGTTGAGTGACCGGCGATGCTCCCCTTCCCCGCATGCCACTCGGCGCCGCGTCGCGCCCTTACGCGCCGTCCTGAAGAACCCGCGGCGGTGCGTGGAATTTCAGCACAGAGCAGGATCTCCAACAAGGGCCGCGTACCTGGCTGTGACCTGCGTGACACGTTGTGAGTGGCGGGTGACGATCGGTAGAAGGTGTTCGGGGAGGAAAAGGACTTCCCGGAACGAGTCCCTCAGGGGTGCGGGGTGCCCCAGTCCTGATGATCAGGAGCGGAATGGCATGTTCGATTACGGGATGACCGTTTTCACCGGTCTCGACCACTGTCCGTGATGGGCGATATGCCCGGCAGGTCGTGAGCAAACTCACATGGGAGTCGGTGCAGCGTCCGGGCTTTCACGGGGAATCACGTGTTTAGCCTGACGCTTTACAGAGATGGCACATTCGACAAGCGGCGCTCCCGGGCACCCGTATCGCGACAAGGGCTGAAGACAACCGATGAAGATGACGAAGATCTTCCGCAACACCGCCAACCCCCGCCGCACGACGCTGGCGAACCTCGACGACGCCGGGGAGCTCCTCCCGCCCGTCCAGCAGGAGCACGCGGTCGACCTGCCGGTCCGCACGGCCAACCCGCGCCGTACGACGCTGATCGACGCCCCCGTCGCACAGTAGGGCACGCCCCACGGCGGCCACGCACCGCGTCGGCCGCCGCCCCCCACCGCGCCAGGGCCTAATCTGGGACGTCAGTCTCAGTCAGCCAGCCAGCAGCAAAGTGAGGGGCGACAGCAACCCGTGCGCATCGCCAGATTCTCCATCGACGGCAATGTCGCCTTCGGCGCGGTCGAGGAGGACGGCACCGGCGGTACGGCCGCCGGCCTCGTCCTCGACATCATCAAGGGCATTCCGTACACCGACTTCGAGCTCTCCGGCACCAAGGTGCCACTGAGCAAGGTCAGGCTGCTCCCGCCCGTGCTGCCCAACAAGGTCGTGGCCGTGGGCCGCAACTACGCGGCGCACGCGGCGGAGCTGGGCAACGAGGTGCCCGAGGCACCGATCACCTTCTTCAAGCCCACCACGTCGGTGATCGGCTCCGGTGACGCGGTCGAGTACCCCTCCTTCTCCTCGGACGTCCAGTACGAGGCCGAACTGGCCGTCGTCATCGGCCGTCTGTGCCGCGAGGTCCCCCGCGAGCGCGTCAAGGACGTGATCTTCGGGTTCACCTGCGCGAACGACGTCACCGCGCGCGACACCCAGCAGCGCGAGAAGCAGTGGGCCCGCGCCAAGGGCTTCGACACGTCCTGCCCGCTCGGCCCCTGGGTGGAGACCTCCATCGGTCTGCCGGCGGTCCGCGACGGCCTCGCCGTGCAGTGCACCGTCAACGGCGAGCAGCGCCAACTGGGCAGCACCCGCGACATGATCCGCTCCGTCGAGGACCTCGTCGTGCACATCACCGAGGCCATGACGCTGCTCCCGGGCGACGTCATCCTCACGGGCACCCCCGCGGGGGTCGGCCCCCTCAACGTCGGCGACGAGGTCGCCGTCACCATCGAAGGCATCGGCACTCTCACCAACAAGGTGATCAAGCGTGGTTAACGCGACCGTCCGCGTACGTTTCTGTCCCTCGCCGACCGGCAACCCCCACGTGGGCCTGGTCCGCACCGCCCTCTTCAACTGGGCGTTCGCCCGCCACCACGGCGGCACCCTGGTCCTGCGCATCGAGGACACCGACGCCGCCCGCGACTCCGAGGAGTCGTACGAGGCGCTGCTCGACTCGCTGCGCTGGCTGGGGCTCGACTGGGACGAGGGCCCCGAGGTCGGCGGTACGCACGCGCCGTACCGCCAGTCGCGGCGGATGGACATCTACCGGGACATCGCCGACAAGCTGCTCGCCGCCGGCCACGCGTACCACTGCTACTGCACCACCGAGGAGCTGGAGGCGCGCCGCGACGCCGCGCGCGCCGCGGGCCGCCCCTCCGGTTACGACGGCCACTGCCGCGACCTCACGCCCGAGCAGAAGGCGGCGTACGAGGCGGAGGGCCGCACCTCCATCGTGCGCTTCCGGATGCCCGACGAGCCGATCACCTTCACGGACCTGGTCCGCGGCGAGCTGACGTTCACGCCGGAGAACGTGCCCGACTACGGCATCGTCCGCGCCAACGGGGCGCCCCTCTACACCCTCGTCAACCCCGTCGACGACGCGCTGATGGAGATCACGCACGTGCTGCGCGGCGAGGACCTGCTCTCCTCCACGCCCCGTCAGATCGCGCTCTACCAGGCGCTGATGGGGCTGGGCGTCACCCACTTCGTACCGCAGTTCGGGCATCTGCCGTATGTGATGGGCGAGGGCAACAAGAAGCTCTCCAAGCGTGACCCGCAGGCCTCGCTCAACCTCTACCGCGAGCGCGGCTTCCTGCCCGACGGGCTGCTCAACTACCTGTCCCTGCTGGGCTGGTCGTTCTCGGCGGACCAGGACGTCTTCTCCCGTGCGGAGATGGTCGGCGCCTTCGAGATCACCGACGTCAACGCCAACCCGGCGCGCTTCGACCTGAAGAAGGCCGAGGCGATCAACGCCGACCACATCCGGCAACTGGACGTGAAGACCTTCATGGAGGCCTGCGCGCCCTGGCTGCGGGCCCCGTACGCCAACTGGGCGCCCGAGGACTTCGACCAGGCGGCCTTCGAGGCGATCGCCCCGTACGCGCAGACCCGGGTGACGGTGCTGTCCGACATCACCGCCAACGTGGACTTCCTCTTCCTCGACGAGCCGGTCGAGGACGAGGCGTCCTGGGCGAAGGCGATGAAGGGCGAGCCGGCGGCGCTGCTCACCACGGCCCGCGCGAAGCTGGCGGACGCCGACTGGTCGAGCGCCGACTCCCTGAAGAACGCGGTCCTCGCGGCGGGCGAGGAGCACGGCCTCAAGCTCGGCAAGGCCCAGGCCCCGGTCCGCGTCGCGGTCACGGGCCGCACGGTGGGCCTGCCGCTGTTCGAGTCCCTGGAAATCCTGGGCAGGACCCGCACACTGCGCCGCATCGACGCGACGCTGACGAAGCTGACGGCGTAGGCGGCGGGGGTACGGCGGCTCGGGGGCTGCGCCGCCGTACCCCCGGGGTCGCGATCATTCAGAGTGCGACGAGATCGACCACGTTGATCACGACATGCCGGTTCGACACGACGTAGGTCACGAAGCCTCCGGCGAACGCCGCCGACCAGCTGTTGTCCCGGTTGCTCGTCGCGGGCGGCCCGTACGGGTTGATCGCCAGCCGTTTCTCCAGAGCGGACAACGCGACGAGCGGAGGCCCGCTCAGGGCGGCCCTGCGACGGGCCGCGCGCTCCGCGTAGCGGATCGCGTACACGCTCATCCCCGTTCCCCCGCGTCCACCGGGTTGTTGTCGGCGTCGTAGGCGTCGCCTTCCGTGTCCCGGAAGACCATGCCCTCGGTGTCGCCCTCCGTCATCCGCTTGATCGTGTGCTCCACGTCGTCCAGATATCCCGGAGTCGCACAGGCGCAGGCGAAGGGGAACCACTTGTCCACCACCCCGGCCAGCGCCGCCTGATCGAAGTCGGCCGCCGCGCTCAGCCAGTCCTGTTCGAAGCCGCTCAGCCAGTCGGGGCGCCGCTGGAGCGCCGCGCGTACGGCGTCGGGGGTTCTCTCACATGCTTCCGGGTCCACTTCGGTGACCATGGTCAACTCCCTCGGCGGGTGCGGCGGACGGGAGCGCAATGCTAGGGCCTCACCGGGCTCGGGCCGCGGCGCGGACGGCTTTCCCACCCGCACGGGGGAGGCCGGCCCCGGTACCGTCGGGGTATGCCGATCCGCGCCGTCGTCTGGGACATCGACGACACCCTCTTCGACTACACCACCGCCGACCGCGCCGGTATGCGGCTGCATCTCGCCGCCGAGGGGATCACCCACCGCTACGGCACCGTCGACCGCGCGCTCAGCCACTGGCGCGAGATCACGGACCTCCAGTGGCTGCGGTTCGCGGAGGGCGGGACGACCTTCCTGGGACAGCGCCGCGACCGCGTCAGGCAGTTCCTCGGCACGGAGGCGCTGAGCGACACCGACGCCGACGCCTGGTTCGACCGCTACGTCGCGCACTACGAGGCGGCCTGGAAGCTCTTCCCCGACGCCCTCGCCGCGCTGGATTCGCTGGCCCCCGACTACCGCCAGGCCGTCCTGTCCAATTCGAGCATCCGCAACCAGGACCGCAAACTCCGCGTCCTCGGCGTACGGGACTACTTCGAGGCCGTCCTCTGCGCCGCCGAGCTCGGTGTCTCCAAGCCCGACGCCGCCGCCTTCCACGCGGCCTGCGACGCCCTGGAACTCGACCCCTCCGAGGTCGCCTACGTGGGGAACGAACCGGACATCGACGCCGGCGGCGCCACCGCCGCCGGACTGGCCGGAGTCTGGCTCGACCGGGACGGACTCGGCGGCCGTCCCGAGCTCGTGACGATCACCGATCTGGACCGGCTCCCCGCCCTGCTGCGCGGTGATACCCGTTTTGGAGCGCCGTCCCGCATCGGGTAATGTTCTTCCTGCGCCACCCCAGAGACCGCAAGGTCTGGCCGGAAGGCGCAAAACCCAAACAAAACCCCCATACCGGGGGTTGAGTTTTGGTGGGCTATGGTGTAATTGGCAGCACGACGGTTTCTGGTTCCGTTAGTCTAGGTTCGAGTCCTGGTAGCCCAGCGCAGAGTTCTTCTGCAATGCCCCCGTTGTGTAGCGGCCTAGCACGCCGCCCTCTCAAGGCGGTAGCGCCGGTTCGAATCCGGTCGGGGGTACAGATCCTTCTCTCCGATTTCTTCGGGTCGCACCCGGACATGTCGATGCAGGATCGCTAGGGCCCCCGTTGTGTAGCGGCCTAGCACGCCGCCCTCTCAAGGCGGTAGCGCCGGTTCGAATCCGGTCGGGGGTACGCAGAACGCAAGGCTGAACCACCCTTGGGCTATGGTGTAATTGGCAACACGACGGTTTCTGGTTCCGTTGTTCTAGGTTCGAGTCCTGGTAGCCCAGCTCAACGCTTCACCTGCTGGCCCCCGTTGTGTAGCGGCCTAGCACGCCGCCCTCTCAAGGCGGTAGCGCCGGTTCGAATCCGGTCGGGGGTACGTGACGACGAGGCCCTCCGCGAAAGCGGAGGGCCTTTTCTCTGTCTCCGGGCCCGAGCCCGTCCCCGGAGCCGTTCGCCCGGACCCGCTCAACTCCCGGGACTGTAGCGCCGCTTGGACTCCTCCGCCTCCGCCAGTCGGCGCAGGCTGAGCAGCACCGGCTCGTACAGCACGGTGAGCGCCACCGCCGCCTCCACCTGCTCGTACGGGTCCCCGTACCGCTCCATCATGTCGATGTCGGTGACGCCGAGTTGGTCGGCGAGCCGCCCGTACGGCAGCAGGTCCGTCAGCTCGCACGGGTAACCGGTACGGGACAGCCCCGCGATCGCGCCCACCAGGACGCGGTACGCGGACTCAGCGGCGCCCGCCGCCAACGCGTGCGTCCAGCCCAGCTCCTCGAACAGCTCGTCGGCCCGGCGCCGCGCGGCCTCCGTCTCCTCGTCCAGCTCTCCGGAGTCGAAGGCGGCGTCCAGCGCCCCGTCGTTCGGCAGTGCCCTGATCGCGGAGCCCAGGCGCTGGTGGTGGTCGATCGTCTCGTCCTCGATGGCTGTGAGGACCTCGCGCGCGGTGGCGACCGGCATCCGGCCCACCTGGATCAACGCGCGGACGAGCCGCAGCCGCCGCAGGTGTTCGTCGTCGTACGTGGACTGCGTGGCGGTGACCCGGTGGCCGGGCCGGAGCAGTCCCTCCCGCAGGTAGTACTTGATCGTGGCGGTGGGGACCCCACTGCGCTCGCTCAGCTCCGCCATCCGCATACCGCTTGCACCTTCCATTGGAGAGTGTCACTATCTAATCATGGATAGTGGCACTCTCCAATGGAGATGCCGCCCGGGCGCCGCCGTCGCGCGGCCGTAACCAAGGGGGATCGTCATGCCCACCCAACTGATCGACGGCCGGATGACCGCGGACGCCAAGGGCGACGTCGTCGTCTTCCTCATCGGGATGCGCATCAACAACTTCCGTGCCCTGCGCAGCTGGTGGCCGGTCTTCACGGCCATGCCGAGGATGCTCAAGGAGCTGTCGCGGGACAAGGACAGCGGACTGATCGGCTTCCAGCCGCTGCTGGGCCTCCCGAGGGTGATGTACGTCGTCCAGTACTGGGACTCGAAGGAGAAGCTGTTCGCCTACGCCTCCGCGCAGGACGGGGAGCACCGCCCCGCCTGGGCGGAGTTCAACCGGCGGCTGCGTGCCGGCAAGGGCAAGGTGGGTTTCTGGCACGAGACGTACGTCGTCCCGGCGGGGTCGTACGAGAGCGTCTACATCAACATGCCGGCGTTCGGTCTCGGCGCGGCCACGGAGGTCGTCCCGGTGGGCCGTCGCGGCGAACGGGCGGCGGACCGCCTCGGCGCCTGACCGCGACCGTCCACCGAGCGGCGTGGACCGCGTCGACGCCGCGATTGTTTCCCGCGACGCCATGGCCTCCCGGGCCCGGCGAACTCCCCGCACTCCGTCAACTCCCCGAACACGGGGCCGGAGTTGGGGAGTTTCGCGGCGCCGGTGAGTAGCTTGAGCGGCCGGGCGACGGCGGCGCCGTTCCCGCCCACGGCTGGCCCGCGCCCGCCCGGCCCGGTCGGTCAGCTGCTACGGCGCAGCGCCTCCGACAGCCGCCCCGCCGCGTCGATGATCGCCTGGGCGTGCATCCGCCCCGGGTGCCGGCTGAGCCGCTCGATCGGACCGGACACCGAGACCGCCGCGACGACCCGGTTGGACGGCCCGCGTACCGGTGCCGAGACCGAGGCGACGCCCGGCTCGCGCTCACCGATCGACTGGGCCCAGCCCCGTCGCCGTACTCCCGACAGCGCCGTGGCCGTGAAGCGCGCCCCCTGAAGCCCGCGGTGCAGCCGCTCCGGCTCCTCCCAGGCCATCAGGATCTGCGCGGAGGAGCCCGCCTTCATGGTGAGCGTGGAGCCGACGGGCACCGTGTCCCGCAGCCCGGAGAGCCGCTCCGCCGCGGCCACGCAGATCCGCATGTCGCCCTGGCGCCGGTAGAGCTGCGCGCTCTCCCCGGTCACGTCCCGCAGATGCGTGAGCACCGGCCCGGCGGTCGCCAGCAGGCGGTCCTCACCGGCCGCCGCCGCCAGCTCCGCGAGCCGCGGGCCCAGGATGAAGCGGCCCTGCATGTCTCTCGCCACCATCCGGTGGTGTTCCAGAGCCACGGCCAGCCGGTGTGCCGTGGGCCGTGCGAGCCCGGTCGCCGCGACCAGCCCGGCGAGGGTGGCCGGCCCGGACTCCAGAGCGCTCAGTACCAGAGCCGCCTTGTCGAGAACGCCGACGCCGCTAGAGTTGTCCATGCAACGATACTCACGTCTCACTCTGTGAAACGCAAGTTCAATTTTCCGAGGAACTTGCCAACCTGTACGGACGGGCCCGCGCACCGACCGGGTCCGCAGCCGACGCGGGCACGGGGCGACACCGGCGTGGGCCCACATATCTCCAGGACTGCCGGCGGCGCTGCCGGCCGAAGGGAAAGCGATGGGTAGGACACTCGCGGAGAAGGTCTGGGACGACCATGTCGTCCGGCGCGCCGAGGGCGAGCCCGACCTTCTCTTCATCGATCTGCACCTCCTGCACGAGGTCACGAGCCCGCAGGCCTTCGACGGCCTGCGCCAGAACGGCCGACAGGTGCGGCGGCTCGACCTCACCATCGCCACAGAGGACCACAACACCCCGACGATCGACATCGACAAGCCGATCGCCGACCCCGTCTCCCGCGTCCAGCTGGAGACGCTGCGCAAGAACTGCGCCGACTTCGGCGTACGGCTGCACCCGCTGGGCGACGTCGAGCAGGGTGTCGTCCACGTCGTGGGGCCGCAGCTGGGCCTGACCCAGCCCGGCACCACCGTCGTCTGCGGCGACAGCCACACCTCCACGCACGGCGCCTTCGGCGCGCTGGCCTTCGGCATCGGCACCAGCCAGGTCGAGCACGTCCTGGCCACCCAGACCCTCCCGCTGGCCCGCCCCCGCACCATGGCCATCACCGTCGAGGGCGAACTGCCCGCCGACGTCACCGCCAAGGACCTGATCCTCGCGGTGATCGCCAGGATCGGCACCGGCGGCGGCCAGGGCTACATCCTCGAATACCGCGGCTCCGCCATCGAGAAGCTCTCGATGGAGGCCCGCATGACCATCTGCAACATGTCGATCGAGGCCGGCGCCAGGGCAGGCATGATCGCCCCGGACCAGATCACCTTCGACTACCTCCGGGGCCGCGACCACGCCCCCGAGGGCGCGGACTGGGACGCCGCCGTCGAGTACTGGCGGACGCTGCGCACCGACGACGACGCCGTCTTCGACGCCGAGGTCTTCATCGACGCCGGGGAACTCGCCCCGTTCGTCACCTGGGGCACCAACCCCGGCCAGGGCGCGCCGCTGTCGACGCACGTCCCCGACCCCGCCTCCTACGAGGACGCCTCGGAGCGGCTCGCCGCCGAAAAGGCCCTGGAGTACATGGGGTTGACCGCCGGCCAGGCGCTGCGCGACATCAGGGTGGACACGGTCTTCGTAGGTTCCTGCACCAACGGCCGTATCGAGGACCTGCGCTCGGCCGCCTCGATCCTGGAGGGCCGCAAAGTCGCCGACGGCGTACGCATGCTG
The DNA here is from genome assembly GCF_042716895.1 of Streptomyces sp. NPDC058653. NCBI lineage: Bacteria > Bacillati > Actinomycetota > Actinomycetes > Kitasatosporales > Streptomycetaceae > Streptomyces > Streptomyces sp. NPDC058653. Next base: position 19,897 of record NZ_JBHXRM010000065.1, read on the forward strand.
GTGGTTCCCGGCTCCGTACGGGTCGCGCTCCAGGCCGTCGCCGAGGGCCTGGACAAGGTCTTCACCGGCGCGGGCGCCGAGTGGCGGCACGCGGGCTGTTCGATGTGTCTGGGCATGAACCCCGACCAACTCGCGCCCGGCGAGCGTTCCGCGTCGACCTCGAACCGCAACTTCGAGGGCAGGCAGGGCAAGGGTGGCCGGACCCATCTCGTCTCGCCGCAGGTGGCAGCGGCCACCGCCGTCCTCGGCCACCTCGCCTCGCCCGCCGACCTGTCCGACACCCGCACTCCCGTGGAGGCCTGAACCGTCATGGACGCTTTCACCACACACACCGGCCGGGCCGTCCCGCTGCGCCGCGGCAACGTCGACACCGACCAGATCATTCCGGCGCACTGGCTGAAGAAGGTCACGCGCGACGGCTTCGAGGACGGGCTCTTCGAGGCTTGGCGCAAGGACCCGGAGTTCGTTCTCAACCGGCCCGAGCGGCAGGGCGCCTCGGTGCTGGTCGCCGGACCCGACTTCGGCACCGGCTCGTCACGCGAACACGCCGTGTGGGCGCTGCAGAACTTCGGTTTCCGCGCCGTCATCTCCTCCCGCTTCGCCGACATCTTCCGCGGCAACTCCCTCAAGAACGGTCTGCTGACGGTCGTTCTGGAGCAGCGCGTCGTCGACCACCTCTGGGAGCTGACGGAGACCCATCCGAGCGCGACCGTCACGGTGGATCTCGAAGCGCGTCAGGTACGCGCGGAGGGCCCCGACGGCGCGACGGTGACGGCCGATTTCGAGCTTGACGAGAATGCGCGCTGGCGCCTGCTGAACGGTCTCGACGACATCGGTCTCACCCTGAAGAACGAAGCGGACATCGTCGCGTACGAGGCCTCCCGACCGTCCTTCAAACCCCGCACAATTGCCGTCTGATCAGCGCTTTTACCCATCTGCGCCCCCTGCCCACCGGTAGGGGGCGCAGTGCCTTGTTGAGACCCCGTCGGGCGACAACTCGCCCCAGATGGCACAATCGGTGCATGGAACGCGACAGTCAACTCGAGCTTTACGGAGTGGTCGCGGACCGACTCAAGGAAGCGCACACAAGGGTGCGCGCACTGCAAGTCCCGGAGGGCGTACGGATGGCGCTGACCCGGAAGCTGCTGGTCATCACGGCCGTGGCCAAACACGATCTCTTAGACGCGGCACGTCGTCTGGACCGTTTGATGAAGGACCTCGACGAGGGTCGATTCCCGCAAGGCGACTGAAGCCGCGGAACTCCGCGGGGTCGACTTCGTTGCGGCACTAGGGTGATTAGCCCGTTTCGTGTTTGATTTGCGGTATATATCTGCCTAACGTGCGGAAAAGCTTGAACACTTTCGTTCTGGCAATGTCTCCGAAGGGGAAGACGTGAACAAGGCGCAGCTCGTAGAAGCAATTGCGGACAAGGTCGGAGGTCGCCAGCAGGCGGCCGACGCCGTCGACGCGGTCCTGGACGCTGTTGTCCGCGCCGTCGTCGCGGGTGAGCGGGTCTCCGTCACCGGCTTCGGTTCGTTCGAGAAGGTCGACCGCCCGGCCCGTTACGCGCGTAACCCGCAGACGGGTGAGCGGGTCAGGGTCAAGAAGACGTCGGTGCCGCGGTTCCGCGCGGGACAGGGCTTCAAGGACCTGGTGAGCGGCTCGAAGAAGCTCCCCAAGAACGACGTGGCCGTCAAGAAGGCGCCCAAGGGCAGCCTCTCGGGCGGTTCTTCCACCCGTACGACCGCGAAGGCCGCGGCCAAGAAGGCCACCGCCAAGAAGGCGACGGCGAAGAAGGCCGCCGCCAGGAAGACCGCGGTCGGCGGCACCGCCAAGAGGGCGGCCAAGAAGACCTCGGCCGCCAAGAAGTCGGCGACGAAGAAGACCACGACCGCCAAGAAGACGGCCGCCAAGAAGACGAGCGCGGCCAAGAAGGCCACCGCGAAGAAGACCGCGCCGGCCAAGAAGGCCACCGCCAAGAAGGCGCCTGCCCGAAAGGCCACCTCGCGCACGACGACCGCCAAGAAGACCACCGCGAGGAACAAGTAAGCGGCACAGGATCGTAGGGCCACTCACGCGCCGGGCCGGGCTCCCCTCGGGGAGCCCGGCCCGCGGCGTTGTGACGCCCCTCAGAACGTCTGGAGCGTCACGAGGGTGATGTTCCCGCTGTTACCGCCCTCGCGTTCGATACGGACCCGCTGGCCCGGCCGCAGCAGCCGCAGGCCTCCCGCGTCGAACGCCGCGGCGTCGAATTCCACCGGGGTCCCGTCGTCGAGCAGCACACTGCCGCTGCGGGTCTCGGATTCGAAGGTGTACGCGGTCGCCTGCATGCCCGCCAGCGTATCGGTCAGCATCCCGGCCGCGCCCCGGAGACGGGGCCAGGGACGCAGCCCGGGGCCCCGCCCGCTGCCCCGTCCGGCGCCCCGCCCTCGGCCGGGCCGTCCGGTGCGGGTGTCGGTGTCGGTGCCGACGCGGCTGCCGACGAGGGCGCGGGCGCCGCGTGACGTCGCGCCGTGTACGGGCCCAGCCCCAGAGCCGCGGCGGCCAGCAGATCCTCTCCGGTATCGACATCCCGCCGTACGGAATCCACCCCGGCCAGGACAATTTCCACCGCGCCCGTGGACAAATGCCGGCGCCGTGAAGCCCCGCCGAATGCCGGATTCAATTCCGATCCGGCACGCGCGGCCAGCAAAGTGGTCCCGATTTCGGCGGCGTCCGCGAGAAATGCGCGCGGAAAATCCCCGGCGGCGCTCAGCACCCGCGCCAGCTCGGCCGGCCGCAGTGCCGGCAGATCGGCGTTGAGAGCCGCCACGTCTGCCTGCGGCCTGAGCGCCCTGACCGCCCGCGCGCCGTGTGCCAGCGCCGCGTTGAGCCCCGCGGCCGGGCTGTCGGGAACGGCGCGGGCGCCCAGGGCCGTCAGTTCGGCCGCGGCCAGCGGATCGTCGGTGACGACCAGCACGTCGCGCACGACGAAGCAGGCCAGCGCCGCCGCCACGGTGTCCTGGGCGAACGCCAGCGCCAACTGGGGCCGTGACAGCTCGCCCGCCGACACGGCGAGCCTGCTCTTGGCCACCCCGAGCGGTTTGAGCGGGACCACCAGGGACCAGGCGGCCGTCGGGTCGGTGTTCGTGGCGAGCTCTCCGTCCTTCCGCGTTCGGCACTCTATTGTGGCCCGATCGCGCCGCACGGCGCGGCGGAGGGGCCACCGTGCCGCCGAAATGGGGAACGGAGCCCGCAGGTCCGCTCCACGGGCCGGGGCGTACGGTGTTCTCGACAGGGCAGAGGGCCGGGGCGACACACGAACCCCGGCAGCCAGGGCCGGCCCAAGCCAGGCCACAGAGAAAGGTGTCCGAGTGTCCCGCCCCAGAATCGGCTTCTGGTACCGCCTGGCAGCGGTCATCGCCAAACCGCCGTTGGTCGTTCTGTTCAAGCGGGACTGGCGGGGGATGGAACACATTCCGGCGCACGGCGGATTCATCACCGTCGTGAACCACAACTCGGCCCTGGATCCACTCTCCTACGGACACTTCCAGTACAACAGCGGCCGAGTGCCGCGACTGCTCGCCAAGGCCGGACTCTTCGACGTGCCTTTCGTCGGCATGATGCTCCGCGGCACCGGACAGATTCCCGTCTATCGCGAGAGCTCCAACGCCCTGGACGCATTCCGGGCCGCCGTGAACGCCATCGAGCGCGGGGAATGCGTCGCCTTCTATCCCGAAGGCACCCTCACGCGCGACCCGGAGATGTGGCCGATGACCGGCAAGACCGGTGCGGCGCGCGTCGCCCTCCTTACGAAGGCGCCGGTCATTCCCGTCGCGCAGTGGGGCGCCAATCTGGTGGTTCCGCCCTATCGCAAGGTGGAGAAGGCCCGCTTCCTCACGCGCCCGACGCTGCGTGTGAAGGCCGGCCCGCCGATCGACCTCTCCCGTTTCCACGGCATGGAGCCGACGCCCGAGATCCTCCGTGAGGTCACCGAGGTCATCATGGCCTCCATCACCGAACTGCTCGCCGAGGTACGCGGCGAACCGGTGCCCGCCGCACCGTACGACCACCGCAAGGTTCTGGAAGAGGAGCGGCGCAAGGCCGCGGAAGAGGGGTTGCAGTGACGCGCGTCGCGGTCTTCGGGACGGGATCGTGGGGAACGGCGTTCGCCATGATTCTCGCCGACGCGGGATGCGAGGTGACTCTCTGGGCGCGCCGACCCGAGGTCGTCGACGCTGTCAACAACACCCGCACCAACCCGGAGTATCTGCCGGGCGCCGAACTGCCCTCCTCGGTACGGGCCACGACCGACCCGGCGGAGGCCGCCAGGGACGCCGAGTTCACCGTCATCACCATCCCCTCGCAGACGCTGCGCGCGAATCTCGCCGCCTGGTCGTCGGCGCTGCCCCGGGACACCGTTCTCGTCTCCCTGATGAAGGGCGTCGAACTGGGCACCGCGAAGCGCATGAGCGAGGTGATCGGCGAGGTGGCCCAGGCCCCCGCCGACCGGGTCGCCGTACTGACCGGCCCCAACCTCGCCGGGGAGATCGCCGCCAGGCAGCCCGCCGCCGCCGTCGTGGCGTGCACCGACGAGGCCGTCGCCACCCGGCTCCAGACCGCCTGCCACACGCCGTACTTCCGCCCGTACACCAACACCGACGTGGTCGGCTGCGAACTCGGCGGCGCGGTCAAGAACGTCATCGGCCTCGCCGTCGGCATCGCCGACGGCATGGGGCTCGGCGACAACACCAAGGCGTCGCTGATGACACGTGGCCTCGCGGAGACCACCCGCCTGGGGCTGGCGATGGGCGCCGACCCGCACACCTTCTCCGGACTCGCCGGAATGGGCGATCTGATCGCGACGTGTTCCTCACCCCTCTCGCGCAACCACACCTTCGGTACGAACCTGGGGCGGGGCATGACGCTGGAGGAGACGATCGCGGCGAGCACGCAGACCGCGGAGGGCGTCAAGTCCTGTCAGTCGGTGCTCGATCTGGCCCGGCGCCACGATGTCGACATGCCGATCACGGAAACGGTCGTGAGCATTGTTCACGAGGGGAAGCCCCCGCTCGTCGCGGTGAAGGAGCTGATGGCGCGCAGCGCCAAGCCCGAACGCCGCTGACTCCGGGACGGTCAGCAGGTAACCTCATCGCGATATGAGCAGCGAGAACCTCCCCCAGAGCCCTGAGCAGCAGCTCCGCAAGCCGCGTGTGGCGGTCGTCTTCGGCGGCCGGAGCTCCGAGCACGCCATCTCGGTGGTCACGGCGGGCGCCGTACTGCGGTCCATCGACCGTACGAAGTACGACGTGCTCCCGATCGGTATCACCCCCGACGGTCGCTGGGCGCTCACCGCCGACGAACCCGACCGCATGGGCATCGCCGACCGCCGGCTGCCGAGCGTGGAGGACCTGGCCGAGTCCACGGAGGGCGGCGTCGTCCTCTCCGTCGACCCGGGCAACCGCGAGGTCGTCTACAGCGAGCAGGGGTCGGTGCCGAAGGCGCTCGGCGAGGTCGACGTCGTCTTCCCGGTGCTGCACGGCCCCTACGGCGAGGACGGCACCCTCCAGGGGCTGTTGGAACTCTCCGGCGTCCCGTACGTCGGCGCGGGGGTCCTGGCCTCCGCCGTCGGCCAGGACAAGGAGTACATGAAGCGGGTGTTCCGCTCGTACGGGCTGCCCGTCGGGCCGTACGAGGTGATCCGCCCGCGCGACTGGCAGCGTGATCCGGCCGGGGCCCGCAAGAGGATCGTGGACTTCGCCGCCGAGCACGGCTGGCCGGTCTTCGTGAAGCCCGCGCGCGCCGGGTCGTCCATGGGCATCACCAAGGTCGACGCCCTCGAAGGCCTGGAGGAGGCGATCGAGGAGGCACAGCGGCACGACCCGAAGATCCTGGTCGAGTCGCTGCTGGTGGGCCGGGAGATCGAGTGCGGGGTGCTGGAGTTCGAGGACGGGCCGCGCGCGAGCGTGCCCGCCGAGATCCCGCCCGTCACGTCGCACGAGTTCTACGACTTCGAGGCCAAGTACATCGACGCCGCCGCCGGCCTCGTGCCCGCGCCTCTCGACGAGGCGCAGACGGCGGAGGTCCAGCGGCTCGCCGTCGAGGCGTACGACGCGGTGTCCTGCGAGGGACTCGTCCGCGCGGACTTCTTCCTCACGGAGGACGGCGGGTTCGTCATCAACGAGATCAACACCATGCCGGGCTTCACACCGATCTCGATGTACCCGCGGATGTGGCAGGAGAGCGGCGTCGGCTACGCGGAGCTGATCGACCGGCTGATCCAGGCGGCGCTGCGGCGTCCGACCGGACTGCGCTGAGGCGCTCCCGGCGACGTCGCGGCGGCCTCCTCGGAGGACGTACGTCCGTACAGACCCCGCCCTACAGGCTGGGCGGCACGGTCTCGGCGACCGGCGCCGCGAAGTCCGAGAGCGGACCGATGTCGTGCAGATACCGCTCGCCGAGTGTGACCTCGACGTACGTCTTGCGGTACGTGGTGGTGAACCGGGGCCCCGAATCCCGCTCCTCCAGCATCCAGTTGACGCCGTCCACCTCCACCCCCTTCGCCTGGGGGTCGCTCATCCGCTCGGGTCGAGGGACGCCGCAGCGCAGTAGGATCGCGGCGTCTCCCCACCCGGCGGTCAGCACGGAATCCGGCCCCGGATCACTCCGGTCGTGCCCGTCGACGGTTTTCGGCAGCTCCTTGTCCAGTGCGCGGCAGAACGCCGCCTCCTCCGCCGGGGGGCTGGGAACCGGGACCGATGCCGGGGCGTCCGTGGAGGAGCAGCCGACTGTCACGGCGAGCACGAGGACGGCGGGCAGGCGGGCGAGTCGGGGGCCGGATAGCCTGCGCAGCGGAAGGGTCACCGGCCAAGCGTAGACGGGGGCTACAGGTGCACGACCGGGCAGGTCAGGGTGCGGGTGATGCCGTCCACTTGCTGGACTTTGGCGACCACCATCCGGCCGAGGTCGTCCACCGTGTCGGACTGGGCGCGCACGATCACGTCGTAGGGCCCGGTGACATCCTCGGCATGTATCACTCCAGGGATCTTGGCGATGGTCTCGGCGACCATGGTCGCCTTGCCCACCTCGGTCTGAATAAGGATGTACGCCTGTACCACGGAACCTCCAGGGCGGCCACGAGGATCTTGTGGGGAGAAGGGACGCCACGGTATCGCGTCACCCAGTGCCGCGGGGAGACCTGCGCGTACGGCGGCACCGGCGGCGTGACGCACGGAGCGGTGAAGTTGACGTACGCGTCGAACAGGGCGAAAGCGACGGCGGTCCGCGACCGCGCGCGCCCGGCCGACGCGGGGGCCGGAATCCCGGCCGGACAAGCAGGCCGGCCGGATCTGCCGGCCGCACGACGAGAGGTGGGACTCGGTGAAGGGCACCGTGGGCGAGTTGGGGGAGTTCGGACTCATCAGGGAGCTCACTTCCCGGCTCACCACCACCCCGGCGGTCCGGCTCGGGCCGGGCGACGACGCCGCGGTGGTGGCCGCACCCGACCGCAGGGTCGTGGCGAGTACGGACCTCCTGCTGGAGGGGCGGCACTTCCGCCGCGACTGGTCGACCGCGTACGACGTGGGCAGGAAGGCCGCCGCACAGAATCTCGCCGACATCGCGGCGATGGGGGCGGTGCCGACCGCGCTGCTGCTCGGCCTGGTCGTCCCCGCCGAACTCCCCGTCACCTGGCCCACCGAGCTGATGGACGGCATCCGCGACGAGTGCCAGGTCGCGGGCGCCGCGGTGGTCGGCGGCGACGTCGTACGGGGCGAGACGATCACCCTCGCGATCACCGCGCTCGGCGATCTGCGCAACCACGAGCCGGTGACCAGATCGGGCGCCCAGCCGGGCGATGTCGTCGCGTACACCGGATGGTTGGGCTGGTCCGCCGCCGGGCACGCGGTGCTGTCGCGCGGATTCAGGTCACCCCGTGCCTTCGTGGAGGCGCACCGTCGGCCCGAACCGCCGTACCACGCGGGGCCGGCGGCCGCGGGACTCGGTGCCACGGCGATGACGGACGTGAGCGACGGCCTCGTCGCCGACCTCGGGCACATCGCGGAGGCGAGCAAGGTCCGTATCGATCTGCGCTCGGGGCTCATCGACATCCCGTCGCAGATGAACGACATCGGGCAGGCCGTGGGCGTGGATCCGCTCCAGTGGGTGCTGACCGGGGGAGAGGACCACGCGATCGTCGCGACGTTCCCGCCGGACGCCAAGCTGCCGGCCAGATGGAAGGTGATCGGCGAGGTCCTCAATCCGTCGGCGCTGCCGCAGGTGACGGTCGACGGGGCGCCCTGGACGAGCAAGGGCGGCTGGGACCACTTCGGGGACTAGGGCGTGTCCGGGGGATCGTGCCGGGCTCCGGCCCGCGAAGATCCGTCGGACAGGGGCCGGGGTCGGCCCAGTAGATTCGGGGGCATGCCCATACCCCCTGAGCCCGCCGTGCCCTCCGTACCAACGGGGGCGGGCCGTGCCCCTGCCCGCGTTCTCACCGTCGCCGGGTCCGACTCCGGCGGCGGCGCGGGCATCCAGGCAGACCTCAAGACCATGCTGGCGTTCGGTGTGCACGGCATGAGCGTGCTCACCGCCGTCACGGCGCAGAACTCGCGCGGCGTGCAAGGCGCTTGGGAACTGCCCGTGGAAGCGGTACGGGCCCAGTACCGCAGCGTCGTGGACGACATCGGCGTCCAGGCCGTCAAGACCGGCATGCTCTCGTCGGCGGCGCTGGTGGAGACCGTCGCCGAACTCCTCGCCGGGACCGACGCCCCCGTGGTCGTCGATCCGGTGGGCGTCTCCAAGCACGGGGACCCGCTGCTCGCGGCATCGGCACTCGACTCCGTACGGAAGAGGCTGCTGCCGACGGCGACCGTCGCCACCCCCAATCTCGACGAGGTGACCCAGCTGACCGGTCTGCGGGTGGGGGACGAGGACGAGATGCGGCGCGCTGCGGACGCCGTGCTCGCCTTCGGGCCGCGCTGGGTGCTGATCAAGGGCGGGCATCTGCCGGGGGACGCCGTGGATCTGCTGACGGACGGCGGCGAGGAGCACTGGCTGCGCGCGCCGCGCCACGACAACCGGCACACGCACGGGACCGGCTGCACGCTCGCCTCGGCGATCGCGGCCGGACTGGGGACGGGGCAGGGGGTTCTGGAGGCGATCGTCGCCGCGAAGGAGTACGTGACGGGCGCGATCGCCGCGGGCTTTGCGCTGGGTGGTGGCATCGGCCCCGTGGACCATGCCTGGCGCTTCCGCTGACGGCCGGCCCGGGTCCCGCGCGGCGGGTCAACTACCGGAACACGGTGCGGGAGTTGGGGACGACGGCGTAGTCGGGTACGGCGGGGTGGCCGGGTACGGCGGGGGAGTCGGGCACGGTGCGGCGGTCGGGCACGACAAAAAGCCGGTCCACCGAGGTGGACCGGCTTTCAAGGCAACCGCAGGGGCTGCGCCACGACGAGAACGTCAGCGCGAGACCTTGCCGGCCTTGATGCACGATGTGCAGACGTTGAGCCGCTTCGGCGTCCGACCGACCACGGCACGCACGCGCTGGATGTTCGGGTTCCAGCGACGGGACGTACGGCGGTGCGAGTGCGAAATGTTGTTGCCGAAGCCCGGCCCCTTGCCGCAGACGTCGCAGTTGGCAGCCACGGGTCACTCCAAAGACTTCAGATGCACTTACGGTGAATTCCGGCGCGGCAGAATCGTTGACCGATGTCGGCTGCGCCGGGGAGGAGGCCCGACTCTCGCCGGGCAACCGGAGGAGCATACAACGCCCGATCCGGTTGAACGAAACTACCATGTCCGGACCCATCCTCGTCCCGCCCCCCTTCCCACCTGCCACTACGGTGCGGGCGGACTACTCTGCGGTGCAGTTCGCAGCTCAGGCCCGCCAAGGAGGACCCCCAGGTGCCGCACACCCTCGACGCCACAGCGGTGCGTACCTGGTGCTCGCTGGCGCTGGACGCCCTGGGCCGGGACCGCGAGGAGATCGACGCGATCAACGTCTATCCGGTCGCCGACGGGGACACCGGCACCAACCTTTACCTGACGGTGGAGTCCGCCGCGCAGGCCGTCGAGGCCGTCTTCGACGCGCACGCGACGGGAGCGTCCGTACCGGATCTGCCCGACACCGTAAGGGCGATGGCGCACGGGGCGCTGATCGGCGCACGGGGCAACTCGGGGACGATCCTGGCGCAGTTGCTGCGCGGCATGGCCGAGGTGCTGGGCGAGACCGGGGAAGAGGGCCCGGAGGCGACCCCGGACGGGGCCACGGACGGGGCAGCCGCGGTGCCGGAGGGCGGCGGCGATCGCCTGGCCCGGGCGCTGCGCAGAGCGGCACGGCTGGCACGCGAGGCCGTCGCGCACCCGGTCGAGGGCACGATCCTCACGGTGGCCTCCGCCGCGGCAGCCGCCGCGGAGCGCACGACGCCCCACGGGGCGGGCGCGGACGGCGCGGTGCGCACCGACGGGGCGGGCGGTGACGGTGCCGCGTACGGCGACGGGGCGGCAGCCCACGCCGCGTACGCCGGGGCCCGCGTCGCGCTCGACGCCACCCCCGGGCAGCTGGCCGTCCTCGGCCGCGCGGGGGTCGTCGACGCCGGGGGACGGGGCCTGCTCGTCGTCCTGGCCGCGCTCGTGGAGGCCGTCACCGGCGACGCCCCGTCCCTCGCCGTACCCGGGCCCCGCCCCCACGAACTGCCTGCCGTCGTGGAGCCCTGCGACGCCGACGAGGGCCCCGTCGGTCCCGCCTTCGAGGTGATCTACCTCCTGGAGACCGACGAGGCGGGCATCACCCGGCTCCGTCGCCGCCTCGACGCCCTCGGCGACTCCCTCGTCGTCGTCGGCGGCGACGGGCTCTGGAACGTTCACGTGCACGTCGACGACGCGGGCGCCGCCGTGGAGGCCGGTGTCGAGGCGGGACGCCCGTACCGGATCCGCATCACGCACTTCGGCGCCGCCGACGGGCACCGACGGGAGCGGGCACAGCGCGCGGTGGTGGCCGTGGTCCCCGGCGAGGGCCTCGCCGGCCTCTGTGCCGAGGCCGGGGCCACGACGGTGCTCGCACGCCCCGGGGAGCCCCTGGCCAGTGGCGAGCTGGTCGACGCCATCCGGCGCGCCCACGCGCACGAGGTGGTCCTCCTGCCGAACGACACGGAGCTGCGCCACACCGCCGCCGCTGCCGTCGAACAGGCCCGCGCCGAAGGCATCCGGGTCGCCCTCATCCCGACCAGGGCGGCCGTACAGGGCATCGCCGCGCTCGCCGTGCACGAGCCCGACCGCCGCTTCGACGAGGACGTGGTGGCCATGACCTCGGCGGCCGGCGCCACTCGCTACGCCGAACTGGCCGTCGCCGAGCGGCAGTCCTGGACCACGGCGGGCATCTGCCAGGCCGGCGATCTGCTGGGGCTGATCGACGGCGACGTCGCGGTGATCGGCGCCGAACTCGCCTCCACCGCCGAGGCCGTCCTGAACCGGATGCTGTCGGCGGGAGGCGAACTGGTCACCCTCGTACTCGGCGAGGACGTGCCGGACACCCTCGCCGAGCGGCTGGAGGGCTACGTACGGGACGGACACCTGGCCGTGGACACGGTGGTCTACCGAGGTGGCCGCCAGTCGGTGCCGTTGCTGATCGGCGTCGAGTAGGCGACAGGCGACAGGCGACAGGCGAGAGGCGACGAGCGCGAGGCACCGGGGCGTGGCCGTACGTGCGTATGTGCGACCCGGCCACGGCTTGCACGGGGCGCGGTACCTGTGACGATGGTGGGTAAGCGGCTCATGACAGACGCGCGCAACGCCCGAGGTGAGAGGCCCACCGATGGACGACCTGACTCTGATCGCCCGCAACCAGCTCGACGACGCGCGCGCCAGCGCCCACGGCCGCAGCGCGCACCTCTTCCTGCACGACGGACCACTGCGGCAGACGGTCATCGCGCTCACCTCCGGCTCGGCCCTCCACGAGCACAACGCGCCCCCGGCGGCCAGCCTTCAGGTACTGCACGGCCGCGTACGGCTGACGAAGAAGTCCGGCGACCAGGACATGATCGCCGGACAGGTGGGACCGATCCCGCACGAGCGCCACGGCCTGAAGGCCCTGGAGGACTGCGCCGTCCTGCTCACCGCGGTCACCGAGGTACGGCGTACCGACAGCTGAACCGGCTCCGGCCCGCGCGGACCCGCCCCGCGCGCCCGGCCGGACCCGCCCCGCACCCCTGCCCCGCTCACCGAAAGCCGTCCCACCCGTCTGACCCGCCTCCGACCTGGGGTTGTCCACAGGTACGCGACGGATGTCAGTGATGTGGTGTGCAATGGATCGTGTGTCCGCGCTGGATGAATCACTCAAGAAGACACTCGGTCCCGCCACCGCGAAGGTGATGGCCGAGCAGCTCGATCTGCACACGGTCGGTGATCTGCTGCACCACTATCCGAGGCGGTACGAGGAGCGGGGCCAGCTCACCCGTCTCGCCGACCTCCCGCTGGACGAGGACGTCACGGTCGTCGCCCAGGTCGCCGACTCCCGCGTCCTGAAGTTCAACGGCGGCCGGGGCCAGCGGCTGGAGATCACCCTCACCGACGGCAGCGGCCGGCTCCAACTGGTCTTCTTCGGCCGGGGTATCCACAAGCCGCACAAGGACCTGCTGCCCGGCAGCCGGGGCATGTTCGCGGGCAAGGTCTCGATGTTCAACCGCAAGCTCCAGCTCGCCCATCCCACGTATGTGCCCCTCGGCAGGGACAGCGGCGACGAGGCCGCGGACGACTTCGCGGGCAAGCTGATCCCAATCTACCCGGCCTGCAAGGGCCTGGAGTCCTGGAAGATCACCAAGGCCGTCGACGCGGTGCTGCCGAGGATCACCGAGGCCGTCGACCCGCTGCCGCCGTCGCTCCGCGAGGGACGCGGCTTCGTCACCCTCCCCGAAGCGCTGTTGAAGATCCACCGGCCCGACAGCAAGGCCGACGTGGCCGAGGCCAGGGACCGGCTCAAGTGGGACGAGGCCTTCGTGCTCCAGGTCGCCCTCGCGCGGCGCCGGCACGCGGACGCCGGGCTCCCGGCGGTGGCACGGAGACCGGTGGCAGGGGGCCTGCTCGACGCCTTCGACGCCAAGCTGCCCTTCACCCTCACCGACGGCCAGTCGAAGGTCACACGCGAGATCTTCGACGACCTGGCGACCGAGCACCCGATGCACCGCCTCCTTCAGGGCGAGGTCGGCTCCGGCAAGACGATGGTGGCGCTGCGTGCGATGCTCACGGTCGTGGACGCGGGCGGCCAGGCGGCGATGCTCGCGCCGACCGAGGTGCTCGCCCAGCAGCACCACCGTTCGATCACCGAGATGATGGGCGAGCTCGCCGAGGGAGGCATGCTGGGCGGCGCCGAGACGGCCACGAAGGTGGTGCTGCTCACCGGCTCCATGGGAGCGGCGGCGCGGCGGCACGCGCTGCTGGACCTGGTCACGGGCGAGGCGGGGATCGTGATCGGCACGCACGCGCTGATCGAGGACAAGGTGCAGTTCCACGACCTGGGTCTGGTCGTCGTGGACGAACAGCACCGTTTCGGGGTCGAGCAGCGCGACGCGCTGCGCTCCAAGGGCAAGCAGCCCCCGCATCTGCTGGTCATGACGGCGACGCCCATCCCTCGTACGGTCGCGATGACCGTCTTCGGCGACCTGGAGACGTCCGTCCTGGACCAACTGCCCGCAGGGCGCTCGCCGATCGCCACCCATGTCGTCCCGGCCCAGGACAAGCCGCACTTCCTGGCCCGCGCCTGGGAGCGGGTGCGCGAGGAGGTCGGCAAGGGGCACCAGGCGTACGTCGTCTGCCCCCGGATCGGCGACGGCGAGGACGAGCCGAAGAAGAAGGCCGCGGCGAAGAAGGCCGCCCCGACGGCGGCCGAGGCGGAGGGCGACAAGCGTCCGCCGCTGGCCGTCGTGGACATCGCGAAGCAGCTCACCGCGGGGCCGCTGGCCGGCCTCCGTGTCGAGGTGCTGCACGGCCGTATGCAGCCGGACGACAAGGACGACGTGATGCGCCGCTTCACCGCGGGCGAGGTGGACGTCCTGGTCGCGACCACGGTCATCGAGGTCGGCGTCAACGTCCCCAACGCCACGGCGATGGTGATCATGGACGCGGACCGGTTCGGTGTCTCGCAGCTGCACCAGCTGCGCGGCCGGGTCGGCCGGGGCTCCGCCCCGGGCCTCTGCCTGCTGGTCTCGGAGATGCCGGAGGCGAGCCCCGCGCGTGCCCGTCTCGGCGCGGTCGCCTCCACCCTCGACGGCTTCGAGCTCTCCCGTATCGACCTCGAACAGCGCCGCGAGGGCGATGTCCTCGGCCAGGCCCAGTCCGGCGTCCGTTCCTCGCTGCGGATGCTCACCGTCATCGACGACGAGGAGGTCATCGCCGCCGCCAGGGAGGAGGCAGTGGCCGTGGTCGCCGAGGACCCGGAGCTCGTCACCTTCCCGGAGCTGCGTACGGCCCTGGACGCCCTGCTGGACACGGAACGGGAGCAGTATCTCGACAAGGGCTGAGCTTGTTCTTTATGGTCTGAGCCGCCTGAAAGCGTGCGGCAAGGCCAGTCCAGCCCCTGAGTAGGGTTGTGGCTATGGCCAAGGGATTGGG
>NZ_JBHXRM010000066.1:0-31422 GCF_042716895.1 Streptomyces sp. NPDC058653
GGGGGCGGCCCGCCCCCGGCCCCCCCCGGCCCCTCGCATCTCGTCGCCCGCTCCGCTGAACGCAACTCCCGTACCGCCCGTATCTAGGGGCGGACTCCGTAATCCCCCACAGGAGGCGACGAGTTGAGTCACAGGCGAATATCCAAGGGCAAGGCCGTACTCGCGGGTGCCGGGGCGGTGGGTGTCGCGGCCGCGGCCATCCTGCTGCCGAACGCCAACGCGTCACAGTCCGGCACGGACGACGGCGCGGGCGACGGGTCGGCGCGGAACGCGAGGACGGTCAGCGCCGCGTCGGCGCCGGAGCTCGTCGCGCGGCTGTCCTCACAGCTCGGCGACGAGTACGCGGGGGCGTACTACGACACGCAGAAGAAGCAGGTCGTGGTGAACGTCGCGGACAGCGGGAAGGGCGACGGCGGCGACGCGACCGCGCGGGTGCGCGACGCGGGCGCGGTGGCCAGAAGTGTCGAGAACAGCATGGGCGAACTCCGCTCCGCCACCGGCACGCTGAGCCGCGAGGCCACCATCCCCGGCACCGCGTGGGCCGTCGACCCACGTAACAACCAGATCCTCGTCACGGCCGACACCACGGTCACCGGTGAGCGCTGGGACACCCTGGAGTCGACCGTGGCCTCGCTGGGCGAGGGCATGGCCCGTATCCAGAAGTCGGCGGGCGAGTTCAAACCGTTCCTGGAGGGCGGCGACGCCATCTTCGGCGGTGGAGCCCGCTGCTCGCTCGGCTTCAACGTCACCACACAGGACGGCGCACCCGGGTTCCTCACCGCCGGGCACTGCGGTGTCGGGGCCGACCAGTGGTCCGAGGAGCAGAACGGCGCGGCCGTCGGTACGGTCCAGGCCGCGACGTTCCCCGGCGACGGGGACTTCGCGCTCGTGACGTACGACGACCCGGCCACCGCCGCGCCCAGCGAGGTGGACCTCGGCGACGGGCAGACCTTGGCGATCGGACAGGCGGGCGAGGCCGCGGTGGGCCTGGAGGTCGTCCGGATGGGCAGCACCACCGGGCTGGCGGACGGGTCGGTCACCGGGCTCAACGCCACCGTGAACTACGCCGAGGGGTCCGTCAGCGGACTCATCCAGACCAACGTCTGCGCGGAGCCGGGCGACAGCGGTGGCCCGCTGTTCACGGCGGACGGGACCGCGATCGGTCTGACGTCGGGCGGCAGCGGCGACTGCACGTCGGGCGGCGAGACGTTCTTCCAGCCGGTCTCGACGGCGCTGGCCGCGGTGGGCGCGGAGATCGTCGGAGACGCGGGCGCCGGTGCGGGCGGTGACGCCGGCGCCGGTGACGAGGGTGCCGGTGACGCCGGCGCCGGAGCCGACGACAACGGTGCGGGCGACGGCATCGGTGCCGGTGACGACGGCGCGGAGCTCGGTCAGGACCACTGACCCGCAGACGCCTAGGGCGTCGCGCGGCTCCTCGGCCGCGCGTGTCCTCGGATCGCCGGACGGGCTGTCTTCCAGCCCGTCCGGCGATCGGGGCGCTCACGGAGGCGGGGGGCGCGCGAGCGCTCCCGTACTCGGCGTACCCGGGGCGGCCCGGCTACGGACGCGTCAGCGCCAGGGCCCGGTGATCGCGAACGTCGTGCCGGGCGTGTAGCAGTTCACGTACATCGTCCGGCCGTCCGGGGCGAAGGTGACCCCCGCGAACTCGCCCCACTCCGGCTTCTCGGGCGTCCCGATGTTCTCCGCCCCGCGCGCCATCTCGTACAGCTCGCCGTCCCGCGTCAGCCCGAACACGTGCTGCGCGCCACCGCCGTCCTCGCACACCATCAGACCGCCGCTGGGCGCGAGGCAGATGTTGTCCGGGGACTCGCCGGGCAGCTGGATGTCGGTGTCCGGGCCGAAGGCGACCACCAGCGTGAGCCGGCGACGCCCCGGTTCGTATCTCCACACCTGTCCGAAGTGGTCGGCCGCCGAGCCCTCCGCGCTCTTGGCGAAGCTCGACACGAAGTAGACGGACCGGCCGCCCCAGTAGCAGCCCTCCAGCTTCTGGGCGTGGGTGATGCCCTTCCCGCCGAAGTCCTGGAGGCGGATCGGTGTCTCCTTCGCCTGCGTGTCGGGGACCGGCACCCACTCGATACGGTCGAAGACCGTGCCCGGCTCCTGGACGGCCGACAGGTCGGGTACGCCGGGGACGCGCATCGCCTCCAGCGTGCCGCCCGCGCGCAGCGAGCCCAGGCTGCCGAGCGGCTTCTCGGGCAGGAAGCGGTAGAAGAGACCGAACGGCCTCTCGAACGCGTCCTCCGTCTCGTACACGACGCCCTCACGCGGATCGATCGCGACCGCCTCGTGCTGGAAGCGGCCCATCGCCTTCAGCGGTACGGCTCCGCTGCGGTGCGGGTCGGCGCCGTCGACCTCGAAGACGAAGCCGTGGTCTTTGGTGTAGCCGTTGGTGCCGGCCTTGTCCTCGGTCTCCTCGCAGGTGAGCCAGGTGCCCCAAGGGGTGGGCCCGCCCGCGCAGTTGACGGCGGTGCCGGCGATGGCGACGCGTTCGCCGAGTACATGGTTACGGCCGTCGAGTTCGAGCGCCGTACAGCCGCCCTTGCCCATCGGGTCGTAGGTCAGGCCGTCGACGGTCGGTACGCCGATCTTGCCGTCGGCCCGGTTCTCGTGGTTGCGGACGAGACGGACGCGTCCGTGGGGGCCGGCGAAGGCGGCCATACCGTCCGGGTTGCCGGGCACCTCGCCCTCGCCCGAACGGAGCGCGTCGCCCGTGCGGGACAGGACGCGGTAACGGAAACCCTCCGGCAGGTCGAGCAGACCGCGGGGGTCGGGTACGAGGGGGCCGTAGCCCCGGCGCCCCATCTCTTGCGCGGTGGCGGTGCCGGCGAAGAGCTCCGACACCGCCCCGGTGAATGCGATTCCGGCCACCGATGCGCCGGTGGCGAGAACTTGACGTCGTGTTGCGGACATGAGGCAGCTACTCCCTGTTGGCGGACAGAGACGTGACCCGCACGGTGTATCACGGGTGTAGTACACACGTGAACCGTGCGGGCCACTGGGCCTTATGTGTCCTGAGGGATCAGCGGATCAGCGGATCAGGCGAGCGAGGCGGTGAGCGTGATGCTCGTGCCCGCGAGCGCCTGGCTGACCGGGCAGTTGGCCTTCGCGTCCTCGGCGGCCTTGACGAAGTCCGCCTCGTCGATACCCGCGACCTCACCCTGCACCGTGATGTGGATGCCGGTGATGCCGGTGCCGGGCGTCAGCGTGACGTCGGCCTGGGTGTTCAGCTTGGTCGGCGGGGTGCCGGCCTTGGCGAGGCCGTTGGACAGGGCCATCGAGAAGCAGCTGGAGTGAGCGGCGGCGATGAGCTCCTCCGGGCTGGTCTTGCCGTTGGCCTGCTCGGCGCGGGAGGCCCAGGAAACCGGCTGGTCGGCGATACCGGAGGAGTCGAAGGTGACGACGCCACTGCCCTTGAGGAGGTCGCCTTCCCAGACGGTGTGTGCCTGGCGCGTGGTAGCCATGGTGGTGGAACCCTTCTGTATCGGGCACGCGAGAGCTGATCGAACGTTACTCGCGCACCGCACATCGTTACGGCACCGAACTTACTCGGCGAGCGGTCTCTTCGCGTCGCGTGCCAGGGCAGTGAGACGGGAGATCGCGCGGAAGTACTTCTTCCGGTAGCCGCCGTTCAACATTTCTTCGCTGAAAAGCCGGTCGAAGGGCGCACCGGAGGCGAGAACCGGTATCTCCCTGTCGTACAGCCGGTCGGCCAGGACGACGAGGCGCAGCGCCGTCGACTGGTCGGGCACCGGGACCACGTCGGTGAAGCAGGCGAGCCGCAGACCCTCCGTCAGCGCGCCGTAGCGGCTGGGGTGGACGGTGGCGAGGTGGGCGAGGAGAGCGGAGAAGTCGTCCAGGCTGACGGCTCCGGCTGCCGCCCCGGCCGCCTCGGCTCCGGCTTTGGCACCCGCCCCGGCCGCCCGCGCGGCGCGTGTCACCTGCTCGGTGGTGAGCGGGGCGGGAGCCTCGGGCAGTCCCCGGTGCCGGTAGTCCTCGCCGTCGATACGCAAGGGGCGGAAGCGCGCGGAGAGCCCCTGGATCTCCCGCATGAAGTCCACGGCGGCGAAGCGGCCCTCGCCGAGCCTGCCGGGGAGCGTGTTGGAGGTCGCGGCGAGCGCGACGCCCGCCTCCACGAGCCGGCTCAGCAGGCTGGACACGAGGACGGTGTCGCCCGGGTCGTCCAGCTCGAACTCGTCGATGCAGAGCAGCCGGTGGCCGCCGAGGGTTTTTACGGTCTGCTGGAAACCGAGCGCGCCGACGAGATTCGTCAGCTCCACGAAGGTGCCGAACGCCTTCTCCTCGGGAGGGGCCGGGGTGGCGTGCCAGAGGGAGGCGAGGAGGTGGGTCTTGCCGACGCCGTAACCGCCGTCGAGATAGACGCCACGAGGGCCGGCGGCGGTGGCCCGGGGCTTCCTGCCGAACCAGCGCCGCCTGCCCGCTCCCGCTCCCGTTCGCGCCCCCGCCTCGCCGAGTCCGGCGGCGAAGTCGCCCAGTACGGCGACGGCCTCGGCCTGGCTGGGCCGGTTCGGATCGGGCACGTACGTGGCGAAACGCACCGAGTCGAAGCGCGGCGGCGGAACCATCTCGGCGACCAACCGCTCAGCCGCGACCCTCGGCTCCCGCGCGCAGAGCGAGACGGGCCCGCTCGCGGAGGTGGACGCCGGTTCGGCGGGGGAGACAGACACGATGCCCAACTCTAGAGCGTGCACGACCCACACGATCCGCCGGCCGACCGGAGGCGGGGGCGTATCCGCGGGTTGGCACGCGGGCGGTCCCGTCCGCCGGGCGCGCCAGCGGGCGTCCGTGTCGAGTGGCGGGGCGAGAATCGAGCACATGAACCCGCCCGCCCGGCGCCCGGGGATCGGACACCCGGGCGGACCGGCGTGCGGGGCACGCGGCGACCGACGGCGTGCGACCGCGCGTGTCAGACTGCTGCGCATGCGACGCCTCCTCCCCGTGATCGATCCGACCGCGCCCGCGACCGCCGCCCGTCCCGAGGACCGCCCGGACCTCGTGGACCGCGAGTGGACACTGGACGAGCTGGCCGACGCGTACGCGTACCCGACGGTCACGACGGACGCCCCGCGCTGGCTGCGCGGCAACATGGTCTCCACACTCGACGGCGCCGCCCAGCACGAGGGGCGCTCGCAGGCGATCTCGTCCGCGGCCGACATGCGGATCTTCGGAACCCTGCGCGGGCTCGCCGATGTCGTCCTCGTGGGCGCGGAAACGGTTCGTCTGGAGGAGTACCGCCCCGCCCGCGCCCGCGACGCGTTCGCCGAGCGGCGCGCCGCCGCCGGGCAGACCGCCGCGCCCGCCATCGCGGTCGTCAGCGCGAGCCTGGATCTCGACTTCTCCCTCCCCCTCTTCACCGAGCCCCTGGTGAAGACCCTGGTCCTGACCGGCGCCGCCGCGTCGCCCGACCGGATCCGGGAGGCGTACAAGGCGGGCGCGCGGGTGGTGGTCGCCGGGGACGGGCCGGGCGTCGACCCCGCCCGGGCGGTCGGAGCCCTGGCGGAAATGGGTCTCGTACGGCAGCTCGCCGAGGGCGGACCCCGGCTGCTCGGCCAGTTCGTGGCGGCCGGAGTGCTGGACGAACTCTGTCTGACGGTCGCGCCCCTGCTCACCGTCGGCAACGCCCAGCGCATCACCGGCGGACCGGGACTCCCGGACCCCCAGCGCTACGGCCTGGCGTCCCTGCTGGAGGAGGGCGGGTTCCTTTTCACCCGATACCGTCGGATCCGACATTGAGCGGAATTCGCCGTTCCGGTTAGCTTCCGCTGGGCACACTTACTCACGCAGACCCCGTGCGGACACGGGGAAGGATGGTTTCCGCAGCGGGCCGAACCGGCCCCTGAACGACGAAGGGCGCCTGTCGTGTTCACAAGCGTATTGATGATCGAGAAGCCCCTGTCGTCCGTGGACGTCGAATTTGTCACCACGCTCCACGGCGACGAGGACGTCCGCTTCATCGTGCTCATGCAGCCCCGCGGCGACCAGGTCGACGCGCTGCTGCGCGCCATCGACGACGTCGCCTTCGGCGAGTTGAGAGAGGCCGGCCGCGAAGGCGACGAGCCCGAGGGCGCCGAGGCGCGCGGGCCCGCCGAGATGGCGCTGGCCCACTCGCTGGGAGCGCTGAGAGCCGCGGGCCGCACGGCCAACGGGGTGGTGGTCGAGAAGCACCCGCTCGACCACCTCAGGTCCGTGGTGGAGGAGGCCGCCGCCGACGAGGTGATCGTGCTCACCGAGCCGCACTACGTGGAGGAGTTCTTCCACCGGGACTGGGCCTCGCGCGCACGTCACAAGGTCGGCGTTCCGGTGCTCAAGCTCTTCGCGCACAGCGCCGACGACGACAGCGCGGCCGGCGTGCGGAACGGCGACGGCGCCCGCGGCGGGACCGAAGGGGAGGCCGAGGGGGCGGGCCGGAACGAATAGGCTGGGGGAGCGCCGCCGGCCCCGCCGTCGGCCGTCGAAGACCCGCACCCTCGCCGCACCACCTGGGAGAACACGTATGGCACCCGGTATCCCCACCGCCATGGAACGGCCGCACTTCATCGGCATCGGCGGCGCCGGAATGTCGGGTATCGCCAAGATCCTCACCCAGCGCGGTGCCAAGGTCGCGGGCAGTGACTCGAAGGAGTCCGGCACCGCCGAGGCCCTGCGTGCCCTCGGCGCCACGGTCCACATCGGCCATGCGGCGGAGCACCTCGCCGACGACGCCTCCTGCGTGGTCGTCTCCAGCGCGATC
Organism: Streptomyces sp. NPDC058653; assembly: GCF_042716895.1. Taxonomy (NCBI): domain Bacteria; kingdom Bacillati; phylum Actinomycetota; class Actinomycetes; order Kitasatosporales; family Streptomycetaceae; genus Streptomyces; species Streptomyces sp. NPDC058653. The sequence continues at coordinate 6,770 of NZ_JBHXRM010000066.1, forward strand.
CGGGCGGACAACCCGGAGCTGGTACGGGCCGCCGAGCTGTCCGTCCCGGTCGTCCACCGCTCCGACGCGCTCGCGGCCCTCATGGGCGGCGGTCTGCGGTCCATCGCCGTCGCCGGCACGCACGGCAAGACGACGACGACCTCCATGCTGGCCGTCGCCCTCACGGAGCTGGGCCTCGACCCGTCGTACGCCATCGGCGGCGATCTGGAGGGGCCCGGGACCAACGCCCGCCACGGAGAGGGGGACATCTTCGTCGCCGAGGCGGACGAGAGCGACCGGAGCTTCCAGAAGTACGACCCCGACGTCGCGATCGTCCTCAACGTCGAGCTGGACCATCACGCCAACTACGCCTCCATGGACGAGATCTACGAGTCCTTCGAGACGTTCGTCGGCAAGATCGTCCCCGGCGGCACGCTGGTGATCGCCGCCGATCAGCCCGGCGCGGTCGAGCTGACCGCGAAGGTGCGAGACCTCTCCACGGTAAAGGTCGTCACCTACGGCGAGGCGGCGGACGCCGACGTACGCGTCCACAAGGTCACCCCCCGGGGTCTGACCAGCGAGGTCACCGTCGTCCTGGCCGGCCGCTTCCTCACCTTCACCGTCTCGGTCCCCGGCCGCCACTACGCCCACAACGCGGTGGCCGCCCTCGCCGCGGGTGTCGCGCTCGGCATCCCCGCGCACAACCTCGCCTCCGCGCTCGGCAAGTACACCGGCGTCAAGCGCCGGCTCCAGCTCAAGGGCGAGGTGAACGGTGTCCAGGTCATCGACTCGTACGCGCACCACCCCACCGAGATGACCGCCGACCTGGAGGCGATGCGCGCCGCCGCCGAGCCCGGCTCCCGGCTGCTCGTCGTCTTCCAGCCGCACCTCTTCTCGCGTACACAGGAGCTGGGTACGGAGATGGGCCAGGCGCTCGCCCTGGCCGACGCCTCGCTGGTCCTGGACATCTATCCGGCCCGCGAGGACCCGATCCCCGGCGTCACGAGCGCGCTGATCATCGAGGCGGCGGAGCGGGCGGGCGCGGACGTCGGGGCCGTGCACGACAAGGGAGCGGTGGCCGAGGCCGTGGCGGGAATGGCGAAGCCCCGGGATCTCGTTCTCACCATGGGGGCGGGGGACGTCACGGACCTCGGTCCGGACATTCTGGCCCGCCTGTCCCACTGAGGCGCTGGAGAGGAAGAAGTCATGGCGTACGACATCGACAAGCCCGACGAGCAGTGGCGCGAGGAGCTGTCCCCGGCCGAGTACCGGGTACTGCGCCAGGCCGGCACCGAGCCCGCGTTCGTCGGTGAGTACACGGACACCAAGACGGAGGGCGTCTACTCCTGTCGCGCGTGCGGCGCGGAGCTGTTCCGCTCCGACACGAAGTTCGAGTCCCACTGCGGCTGGCCGTCCTTCTACGACCCGAAGGACAGCGACGCGGTCGAACTGATCGAGGACAGCTCGATGGGCATGGTCCGCACCGAGGTCCGCTGCTCCCGCTGCGGATCCCATCTGGGCCACGTCTTCGAGGGCGAGGGATACCCGACACCGACGGACCAGCGCTACTGCATCAACTCGATCTCCCTGCGGCTGACTCCCGACGCGGCCTGATCACACCCGAGCGCGAATGACACGGCCCGGTGACCGGACTTCGGTCACCGGGCCGTCGTCGTGTCCTCGTGTCCTCCCGCGCCGAGCGGATCTTCGGGTGGCGCGGCCTTGTGTGGGGTTGGCCTGTCCATGACGATTAGGCCGCCGGTTACCGCCTCGGAAGGGATTTTCCATGCCTGAGCAGTCCGCTGGAATGCCGCGTAGAAGGACCGTCCTCGCCTCGGCCGCCGTCACGGCCGCGGGCGTGCCCCTGATCGCCTCCGCCGGGCAGGCCGCCGCCGCGACCGGGGGTCCCGGCCGGGGGAACGGCGGCCGGCCCGCCACCGCGCAGGCGCCCGACCGGGAGTTGCGCAAACTGCTCAAGGAGATCGACGCGGACCGTATCGAGGCGACCGTACGGCGGCTCGCCGCGTTCGGCACCCGGCACACGCTCTCCGTGCAGGACGACCCCGAGCGGGGGATAGGCGCCGCGCGGGACTGGATCCTGGCCGAGATGAAGAAGTACGCGGCGGTCTCCGGCGGCCGGATGACCGCCGAGCTCCAGTCGTACATACAGGAGCCCGCGTCCCGCATCCCCGTGGCGACGCGGATCACCAACGTCGTCGCCACACTGCGCGGTTCGGTCGATCCCGACCGCGTGTACGTCGTCGCCGGGCATTACGACTCGCGGGTCACCGATGTCATGGACGCCACCAGCGACGCGCCCGGGGCCGACGACGACGCGTCGGGCGTCGCGCTCGTGATGGAGCTGGCGCGCGTGATGGCGAAGCGGCGGCCGGCGGCGACGATCGTCTTCCTCGCGGTCGCCGGTGAGGAGCAGGGCCTGTACGGATCGGGGTACGCGGCCAAGCAGTTCAAGGCGGCCGGCGCCGACATCCAGGGCATGTTCACCAACGACATCATCGGCAGCTCGCGCGCCGACGACGGCACGCGCGACCCGCACACGGTGCGGCTCTTCACCGAGGGCGTGCCGTCGTCCGAGACCCCGCAGCAGGCCAGCACCCGCCGTTCGATCGGCGGCGAGAACGACTCGGCGACCCGCCAGCTCGCCCGCTTCGTCAGCGACGTCGGGTCGAACGACGCGACGGACATGAACGTACGTGTCGTCTACCGGCGCGACCGCTATCTGCGGGGCGGCGACCACATCCCCTTCCTCGAACAGGGCTATCCGGCGGCCCGGTTCACCGAACCCGCCGAGGACTTCGCACACCAGCACCAGGACGTACGGGTCGAGGACGGCAAGCAGTACGGCGACCTGCCCGAGTTCTGCGACTTCGACTACATCGCGCGGGTCACCCGGGTCAACGGCGCGGTGCTGTGGACCCTGGCGCAGGCGCCCGGCACACCGCGCGAGGCGCGGATCGTCACGAGCAACCTCACCAACGACACCGAGCTGAAGTGGGCGCTGGGCACGGAGCCCGGCCTGGCGGGCTACGAGGTGGTGTGGCGCGAGACGACGGACTCCGAGTGGACGCATGTGATCAAGGTCGGCCTCACGACCACGCACACGGTGGACCTGTCCAAGGACAACGTCTTCTTCGGCGTACGGGCGGTCGACCGGGACGGCAGGAAGAGCCCGGTCGCCTTCCCGCTGCCGGGCAACTAGGCCCCGTCCGGCGGAGCTTCACGGGCCCGGACCGCCCCTGACGACCCCGGCAACGCCCCGCGCGGGTGTGCCAGGCGTCGTCAGCCGGACGGGACGTTCAGGACACGCCCTGGGGCGCCGCCGGCTGGAGGAGGTCCCAGCCGTTGCCGTACAGGTCCTCGAAGACCGCCACCGTGCCGTACGGCTCCCGCCGGGGCTCCTCCAGGAAGCGCACCCCCGCCGCCGACATCCGGGCGTGGTCGCGTGCGAAGTCGTCCGTGTGCAGGAAGAACCCGACCCGGCCGCCGGTCTGCGCGCCGACGCTCGCCCGCTGGGCGTCGTCGGCCGCGCGGGCCAGCAGGAGCGCGGCGGCGCCGCCGCGCGGCCGTACGACCACCCAGCGGGAGCCGTCGCCGCGATCGGTGTCCTCGATCAGCTCGAAGCCGAGCGGGCCGGTGTAGAAGGCGATCGCCTCGTCGTAGTCGCGGACGACGAGGGTGACCAGGGCGATGGAGGGCATGGTCGGAGACGTTATACGTATGATCGGTCGAGCGGCAAGAAAGCCCGGCGGCAAGAAAGCCCGGCGGCAGGGGACCCCGACGGCAAGGGAGTCCGCCGGCGGGCCCGGACGGCCGTCCGGCCCGGACCCGCCCGGATGGAACAATGCCGCCATGGACGCGCGGCAGCTCGACGCACTCACCCACCGCGCCCGGCAGCTCGCCGCCACCGGCCGACGCCGGATCCTCGGCATCGCGGGCGCGCCGGGCGCCGGCAAGTCGACGCTCGCGGCCGAACTCGTCGCGGGGCTCGGCGGGAGCGCCGTACTCGTCCCCATGGACGGCTTCCATCTCGCCCAGGCCGAGCTGCGCCGGCTGGGCCGCGCCGACCGCAAGGGCGCGCCCGACACCTTCGACGCCGTTGGATACGCGGCGCTGCTCGCCCGGCTGCGGGCGCCCGAGCCGGGGGTCGTCGTGTACGCGCCCGCCTTCGACCGGGCTCTTGAGGAGGCCGTGGCGGGCAGCATCCCGGTGGGGCCCGAGGTGCCGCTCGTCATCACCGAGGGCAACTACCTGCTGCACGACGACGGCGCGTGGGCGGCGGTCCGCGCGCTCGTCGACGAGGCGTGGTTCCTGGAGCTCGACCCCGCCGTGCGCGTACGGCGTCTGGTCGACCGGCATGTGCGCTTCGGCAAGGAGCGCGCGTACGCCGAACGCTGGGTCAGGGACTCCGACGAGGCCAACGCGCGGCTGGTCGCGCGCGGCGGGCACCGCGCGGACCTGGTGATTCCGGTCACAGCCGGACCTGGCTGATCCGCACCGTACGCCCCCGAACGGACATGGGTGGCCCACGAGGGCCTACCATCGAACGTTCGACGCACGTGACGATCACAGGGGTAACGGGGACCGGGGCGCGAAGCCGAGCGCGATCATGGGGAGGCGGACGACCGTGGGGTTGTTCAGACGTGGGCCGAAACGAGACGGGCGCGAGATGCCTCGCGACCCCGAATTCACCTTCTTCTCGACCGCCGAGGCCGCGCTTTTCCGGAGCCAGGTACGTGAGGCGTTCGCCGAGCGGGGTCTGGAGGTCACCGTCTACTCGGACCTGGTGACCGACAGCGCCGGCCGTCAGTTCGGACTCTCCAACCTCGCCGCCGTCTGCCACAACGACGACCGCGGCGCCCGCGTCTGGGGCGAACTCGTCCGCCAGCACGCCGGGATGGTGCTGCGGACCATGGACGGCCCGTCGGCCCTCGACACGCTGTCGCCGGCGCAGATCCGGGCGCAGCTCTACCCCCGGGTGATCAGCGGCGACAGCCTCGACGCGCAGGCCTTCGCCTACGCGCGCTCCGTCGCCCCGGGGCTGTACGAGATCCTCGCGCTCGACCTCCCGGAGAGCGTCATGATGCTCACCGACGAGGCGCTGGAACCGCTCGGCCCGCTGCACGAGTTGCGGGCGCAGGCGCTCGGCAATCTGCGCCAACTGCCCGTCGAGGGACGGGAGACGGTCAAGGACGCGGGGGGAATGCGGTTCGAGGTCATCATGGGCGACTCGTTCTACACCGCGAGCCGCGTCCTGGCGCTGGACAGCCTGGTGCGCCAGGTCACCGGGCGGCAACTCGGCACGGACGGGGCGCTGGTGGCGTTCCCGTTCCGCCACCAGCTCGCCTTCCATGTCATACGTGACTCCAGCCTCATCCCGTCGCTGAACGCCATGGCCTCGTTCGCCGCGTCCGGCTTCGAGGACACGCCCGGCGCGATCTCCCCGTACGTCTACTGGTGGCGCGACGGGACCCTGACGCAGCTCAGCGACAAGGACGAGGGGAACGCCGAGGCGGCCGGGCTGCGCATCGTGGTCGGCGACGACTTCCAGGAGCTGCTGGAGCGACTGGTCGCACCGGGGGGCCCGGACGAGGACGGACCGGCGTAGCGGCCCCGCTCCCGAGCCGCCGCGGCGCCGCCCGCGACCGGATCGGCGCATCTCGGTGAAGTCCCTCGTCGGGACGCCGGACGATCAGTGACCGATGAGCGGATCCGGCGTTGATCATCGCGATTCTCCCCGCCCCTGAAAGGAGCCAGCGATGCGTCGTCGTCTCGCCGTCCTCGTGTACGCAACGGTCGCCCTGGCCGTCGCGTACGCCGCCCCGGCCCAGGCAACAGTCAACCCCACCCCGGTCGTGCCCCCCGCCGCCGAGGCCCTCCTCAAGGACGGGCTCACGATCGAGGGCCCTCTGATCAACAACCTCGGCCTTCAGCAGCTGCTGTAGCGCCCGGCGGAGAGGGCGTCCCCGATCACCCCCGTGCGCGCGAGCGGGAGCGCGAAAGGCCCGGCCGGGGTTGCCCCGGCCGGGCCTGCCTCGTGTCTCTGTGAAGGCCGCGCCCGTCCGAGCTCGTACGCGTCGTTCTCGGTGGCGGGCCGCGTCACGCGGGGGCTCAGAGGGTGAGGCCGCCGCCCAGGTCGATGCCGATCGCGGAGGCGGGAGCGGCGAGGGCGGTGACGAGGGCGAAGGTCCCGAGCAGGATGGTGGTGATCCGACGACGCATGGAAGCTGCCTTTCTCAGATGGACTCTGACCGAGCTGCTGTCAGTATGAAGATCACCAACTCCCAATATCGGGACATCCACGCCGAATACACCTGAATGCATGCGTCCGCCCCGGCCCCTTTGCCCGGCCCGCTCAGCTGAAGTGCGAGAGCACGTCGTACGGGTACGGCAGCGGGCGCGCGCTCGCCTCGTCCAGGCGGGCCGTCTGATCGGGCGTCAACTCCCAGCCCACCGCGCCCAGGTTGTCCGTCAGCTGCTCCAGCGTCCGCGCGCCGATGATCGGGGCCGTGACTCCCGGCCGGTCCAGCAGCCAGCGCAGGGCCACCTGGGACGGTGTGCGGTCCGCCTCGGCGGCGACCGCCTGGACGGTCTCCACGACCCGCCAGGTCTCCTCGTTGTCCCGCTCCCGCCAGCTCTCGCCGTCGCCGCGCGACTCCCGGCTGCCGGCCGGGACCGACGTCATGCCCCGCTGGTACTTGCCGGTCAGCCAGCCGCCCTGGAGCGGGCTGTAGGGGATCACACCGACCCCGGCCGCCTCGCTCTGCGGCAGCAGCTCCCACTCCACCTCGCGCGCCAGCAGGTTGTAGATCGGCTGGAGGCAGACGTAACGCTCCCAGCCCCGCCGGTCGGAGACGTCGAGCGCCCGCTGGAGCTGGCCGGGCGAGACGTTGCTCGCGCCCAGGTAGCGGACCTTGCCCGCCTTCACGAGGGTGTCGAGCGTGCCGAGGGTTTCCTCGATCGGAGTCCTCACGTCCCAGACATGCGTCTGGTAGAGGTCGATGTAGTCGGTGCCGAGCCGCCGCAGGCTCGCCTCCACCGACGCGATGACGTGCTTGCGGCTCAGGCCGGTCTCGTTGGGCCCCTCGCCCATCGGGAGGGCGACCTTCGTCGCTATGACGAGCCCGTCGCGCTCGCGCCCCTTCAGCCAGCCGCCGAGGACCTCCTCCGAGACGCCGAGGCCGTAGGCGTCCGCCGTGTCCAGGAAGGTGCCGCCGGCCTCCGTGAAGGTGTCGAGTATCCGGTGCGCGCCGGCCTCGTCGTCCTTGGAGAAGGTCATCGTGCCGAGACAGAGTTCGCTGACGTGGAGTCCTGTCCTACCGAGAGTTCGCTGCTTCATGGTCCAGACGCTAGACGTTCGAGCGCACACGAACGGGCACGGTTTCACTCTCCGCTGATTTCGCCGGTCCGCCCCGGGGCGGGGGCTCAGCCGCCCGCGAGCACCGCGCACGACTCGGGCGCCAGCCGCAGCACCCCGTCCGGGCCGGGCGCCTCCACCGGGTCCCAGGCCACCAGCACCTGCCCGCCCCGGCCCCCGAGCGGGATCTCGGCCGGCGTCGCGGATAGATTCAGGGCGACCCGTACATCGCCGCGCCGGTACGCGAGCCAGCGCGCCCCCTCGTCGTACGCCACCTTGACCGTCGCCAGGTCCGGGTCCGACAGATCCGGATGGCTGTGGCGCAGGGCGATCAGGTCGCGGTACCAGGCCAGCAGGCGCGCGTGCGGCTCACGGGCCGCCTCCGTCCTGTCCAGGCACGAGCGGTCGCGCGTCGCCGGGTCCTGCGGGTCGGGAATCGACTCCGCCGCCCAGCCGTGCGCCGCGAACTCCCGCCGCCTGCCGTTGCGTACGGCCTCCGCGAGCTCCGGGTCCTGGTGGTCGGTGAAGAACTGCCAGGGCGTCCTGGCACCCCACTCCTCGCCCATGAAGAGCATCGGCGTGAAGGGGCCGGTGAGCACGAGCGCGGCGGCGCACGCCAGCAGACCGGGGGAGAGGGTCGCCGACAGCCGGTCGCCGAGCGCCCGGTTGCCGATCTGGTCGTGCGTCTGCGTATAGCCGAGGAAGCGGTACGAGGCGGTCCTCGCGGGATCGAGGGGGCGGCCGTGCGTACGGCCCCGGAAACTCGAATACGTACCGTCGTGGAAGAAGGCGCGCGTCAGGGTCTTCGCCACGGCGGCGAGCGGCTCGGCCGCGAAGTCGGCGTAGTAGCCCTGCGACTCGCCGGTGAGGGCGGCGTGCAGCGCGTGGTGGAAGTCGTCGTTCCACTGGGCGTGCAGCCCGAGACCGCCCTCCGGGCGCGGAGTGGTCGTACGGGGATCGCCCAGATCGGACTCGGCGATCAGGAACAGCGGCCGGCCCAGCTCCGCCGAGAGAGCGTCGACGGCGGTGGACAGCTCTTCCAGGAAGGTCAGCGCGCGGGTGTCGGCGAGCGCGTGCACCGCGTCGAGGCGCAGTCCGTCGAACCGGTAGTCGCGCAGCCACGCGAGCGCGCTCCCCAGCAGATACGCGCGGACCTCGTCCGATCCGGGGGCGTCCAGATTGACGGCCGAACCCCAGGGGGTGTGGTGGGTGTCCGTGAAGTACGGGCCGAACTCGGGCAGGTGGTTGCCGGACGGGCCGAGGTGGTTGTGCACGACGTCGAGCACGACGCCCAGCCCCAGCCCGTGCGCCGTGTCGACGAACCGCTTCAGCGCCTCGGGGCCGCCGTACGGCTCGTGCACCGCCCACAGCGACACCCCCTCGTACCCCCAGCCGTGCGTCCCCGGGAAGGGGCACACGGGCATCAGCTCGACATGGGTGATGCCGAGCGCGGCCAGCGGGGCGAGCCGGGCCGCCGCGGCGTCCAGGGTGCCCTCGTCGGTGAAGGTGCCGATGTGCAGCTCGTACAGGACGGCGCCGGGCAGCGGACGGCCCCGCCAGGGTGTGGACCAGTCGTACCCGGCATGGTCGACCACGGCGCTCGGTCCGTCCGGTCCGTCCGGCTGGCGGCGGGAGCGGGGATCGGGCAGCACGGGGCCGCCGTCCAGCGCGAAGCCGTAGCGCGTGCCGTCGCCCGCCGGGGCGTCGGCGGTCCACCAGCCCTCGCGCAGCGGATCACGGCCCATGGCGATGTCGACGCCCCCGTCGTCGCCGGTGGCGTGGCCGGCCGGATCGCCGATCCGGAGTGTCACATGGTCCTGCGCCCGCGGTGCCCAGACCTCGAACTGCACGGCTCGTCCCCCTCTGTCGTCGGCACTCTCCACCGACATGGTGACAAGAGGGCAGGCGGGAGGCCTGGTGATCCCGTCGATTCGGTGAACACGTCACCCCACGGGGTTCCCGTCAGACGAGATGGAGGCGCTCCTGGACGACCGGGTAGCCGACGCGCGCGAAATGCGCGGCCATGGGGAAGTTCCCCTGGTCCGTCGTGGCGGCGATGAACTCCGCCCCGGTCCCGGCCAGCACACGCGTGCACTCGACGAGCAGGTCGTGGGCGTACCCGTGACCGCGCTGCTCCGGTACGACCCCGATGAACCCGACGCAGGGCCCCGACGGGTTGTGCGCGGGCACGTGGAGACCGACCAGCTCCCCGGCCCGGTCGTACGCCAGCTGCCACCACTCGCGCGGCGACGGGCACCAGTGGAAGAAGTCCAACTCCTCCTGGGCGGCCCGGTCCAGACCCGACTCCTCGATCGTGCGCAGCGCGTGGGCGTCGAGCGTGACCGAGTGGACACGGCGCAGCACGTCGAGGATCACGCCGTCGTCGGGCTCGGGCCGGAACTCCAGCCGGCCCGGCCGCTCCGGCAGCCCCGTCTCCGGCGTCCACCGGTACTGGAACCGCTCGACCAGCGGCTTCATCCCGGCGGCCCGCGCGGCATCCGTCCGGGACGTGACGGCCGCACGGGCCGCCGGATCCTCGCGCCAGCCGGCCGGCGCGATCAGCTCGTACTCCACGTTCCACGGCGCACGGCGCAGCAGTTCGGCGCCGGTCTCCTCCTCGCCCTCCGCGATGTCGAGCCAGTTGAGCATGAGCGGCTCCCGGTCCTCGGGCCCGCCCCACCACGCGGCGCGGGCCACCACGACGCCGTCGCGCAGGGCCACCCAGCTCCACTCGGGCCGGTAGTCGCCGCCCTCGGCGACGGTGCGGTACTCGACTCCGCCGAGCACCCGCCCCACCAGCCCCGCGTCGGGCAGCGAACGGAACAACGGGGCTTCGGACTCGGTGAGTTGACGGAAGACCGGTCGGGTCATGAAAGGCGCCTCCAGAAAGGGGCGCCCACCGTAGACGACCGGACGGGGCGCGTACGAATCAATTTCGTCACCGCTGCTCCACCGTGGCGGACCCCTTCTGGACACGTCACGGACTCGGCCCGACAATCAGTGACGTGACGTCCTCGTTCGAATTCCACACGTATCCCGCGCGGCTCTCCGACGCCGAGCGCGACCGTGTGCTCGGCGTCCTGAGGGAAGGGATGGCACAGGGCAGGCTGTCGCACGACACCTTCATACGCCGGATGGACCTGGCGCTCGCCGCGCGCAGGTCCGACGAGCTGGAGGTGCTCACGGCCGACCTGGACACCGACGGCCGCTGGGCGCGACGGGTGTTCGGCGCGGTGGGGCGGGCCTCCGCCTTCTCCGCGCGGCTGCGCAGGGCCTGGCAGGTGGAGAAACTGCCGAAGCTGCTGCTGCCCGATCCGGGGCCGGTTCCGCTCCGTATCGGCCGCGATCCGATGAACGGGCTCCGGCTCAGCCACGACACCGTCTCCCGCATCCACGCCGAGCTGGGGATGCAGGGCGGGCGGTGGATCCTGCGGGATCTCAGGTCGACCAACGGCACGACGGTCAACGGCCGCCGGGTGACGGGGACGGTCGTGGTGCGCGACGGTGACATGGTGAGCTTCGGCGAGCTGAGCTTCCGACTCGCCTCCCACTGAACGGCCGGCTGCCCCCGGGGCTCACCCCCTGACCCGTCGGACGGATCGCCTCGGGCGGGCAACTTCCGCCGTGCGCCGGTGGTCCGACGTAGGACGCACGGGGCGGACGAGGGGGAGCCATGGGCTGGTTCGACACCGATACCGGTACGGACGCGGAGCGGGCGTGGGCCGCCTACGTCAAGGCGAGCGACAAGCTGGCCGGCGCCCGGCGGGAGCTGTTCGAGACGGACGCGCTGCCCCTGGTGCGCGACGCGCTGGCGGGCGGCGGTGACCTGCTCACCGCGCTGCATCTGCTGATGGACGTGGGCTGGCAGCGCCCGGAGCTGGTACGTGCCGTCCTGCCCGAGCTGTACGAGTGCTCGCTGAGCATGGGCAGGGCCGGCATCTTCGCCCGTCTGGTCCTGGGCAGGCTGAGCCGCGCCGGCGAGCGGTACACGGACGGCATGTACGAGCAGGTCGGCGGGCTGATGGAGGCGACGCTGCGCGAGGAGGGCGACGACGCGCTCACCCTGCGCGCGCTGGCGGCGCTGCTGGAGGACATCGGCGCGATGGGCCTGATCGCGCGCCTGAGGGAGTTCGGGCGGCTGTCGCCGGACGTGGACGTACGGGAGCTGATGGAGGAGTACCCGGAGGACGAGTACCCGCCTCCCGTGTGACGGGCGTCGGCGGCCCGCGCCGGGGAAGAGGGGGCTACTCGCGGCGCGACAGGAGCGCCACCGGACTCGCCGAGAGCAGCTCCGTCAGGGAGATCGGCCCGCCGGGGAACTCCCGGTCCGGCGACAGCGCGTCCGTCCAGCGGCCGGCGGGGAGTTCCAGCACCGTGCCCGACCAGCCGCCCGACGCCGCCAGCCGCAGCGACAGCCTCGTGACCGCCGAGATGACCTCGCCCGACCGGGAGAACGCCGTGCAGTGGTCCGCCGCCGGACCGGTCGCCTTCAAGGGCGTGTACGTGGCCGACTCCGCGAAGGCGTGGGGGCGTTCGCGGCGCAGCCGCAGAGCCGCCACCGTGAGTACGGTCTTCTCGTCCGGCGGGCCCGTACGGAAGCGTTCACGGTTGTCGGGGTCGACCAGCGCCAGATACTCCCGCTCGGTCCGCTGGTAGATGTCCGGCACGCCCGGCATCGTGAGATGGACCAGCGCCGCCCCCAGCGTGTTCGCCCGTACGTACGGGGCGAGTTCACGGCCCAGGCGGGCCACCGCCTCGCGCGGCCGGCCCGCGGGACCGGCCGCGACGAAGTCCCGTACCGCCTGTTCGTACACCGGGTCCGGCTCGGTCCAGCTGGTGAGCAGCCCCGCCTCCCGTACCGCCTTGAGCAGCGCGGGCTCCATCCGGGCGCCGTCGGGCGGCGCTTCCGACGGGGTGAAGCCGATGGCCGTCTGCCAGGCCTGCCAGGCCAGTTGGGCGTCCGGCGCGGGAACGCCCGCCAGCTGGCGCAGCAGCGCGTTCCAGCGTTCGGGGCTCTCCGACAGGACGGCGATCCTGGCCCGTACGTCCGCGCTGCGCTTGGTGTCGTGCGTGGTCAGTACGGTGCCGGTGGCCGGCCAGTCGCGGGCGAGGCGCGCGCAGTAGTCGTGGAAGCGCTCCGGACTCACGGCGGGCCGCCCCGGATCCCCGCCGACCTCGTTCGCCGAGAGCAGCGGCACATGGCGGTAGAACGCCGTGTCCTCCACCGCCTTGGCGCGCAGCGCGGACGACGTCTGGGCGAACCGCGCGCAGAAGGCCGCCCGGTCAGGGCCGCCGCCCAGCCTGCCGAGCGCCAGCTCCCGTACGACGTCGACGGCCGCCGCCTCCTCCGGCACGGCGAAAGCGGCCTTCGCCTGCCGCGCCGCCTCCTCCGAGACCGCCGCCTCGTCGGACTCCCGGCAGGGCCCGCCCGCGACCGCGTAGGGCCGGTAGACCGGCACCCGTACCAGCAGCTCCCGGATCGCCGTCCGCAGCGCCCACGGCGCGTGGTCGCGCAGCGCGGCGTCCGAGGCGCAGATCCGCTCCGCGATCCGGGCCAGCGCCGAGGTCTCGGCGGCCAGTTCGTCGATGACGACCTTGTACATCGCGCGCCGCACGGTCGCTTCCCAGTAGCCGCCCCGGTCCCCGGCGGGCCCGGTGAAGTCCCGGAAACGGTGCGCCAGTTCGTCGGCGCCGACCGGATCGGTGAAGAGTCCGTCGATGTGGCGCAGCGCGTCGTACCCCGTCGTCCCGGCCACCGGCCAGTTCGCGGGCAGCGGCTCGTCACCGGTGAGGATCTTCTCCACGACCGTCCAACAGGCCCCGCCCGTGGCCTCGTTGAGCCGCCGCAGATACTCCTCCGGGTCGGCGAGACCGTCCGGGTGGTCGACCCGCAGACCGTCGACGACCCCGTCCCGTACGAGTTCGAGGATCTTCGCGTGCGTCGCGGCGAAGACCTCCGGGTCCTCCACCCGGACCCCGATCAGCTCGGAGATGGTGAAGAAACGCCGGTAGTTGAGCTCGGTGCGGCCCAGCCGCCACCACGCGGGCCGGTAGTGCTGGGCGTCGAGGAGCTCGGGCAGCGGCAGCTCCTCCGTGCCGGCGGCCAGCGGGAGACGCAGCTCGCCGTGGTGCAGCATGCCGTCCGCGACCCGCAGTTCGCCGATCTCACCGCCGACAGGCCCCGGCAGCACGGGCAGCAGCAGCTTCCCGCCGCCCGCCTCCCAGTCGATGTCGAACCACCGGGCGAACGGGGACGCCGGCCCCTCCCGCAGCACCTCCCACAAGGCCCGGTTCTCCGACGGCACGGCCGCCATATGGTTCGGCACGATGTCGAGAACGATCCCCAGCCCGTACTCGCGCGCCCGTTCGGCCAGCTTCCGCAGGCCCTCCTCGCCCCCGAGCTCGGCTCGTACCCGTGAGTGGTCGACGACGTCGTAACCGTGGGTCGAGCCCGGCACGGCCTCCAGCACCGGCGAGAGATGCAGATGCGAGACCCCGAGCGCGGCCACGTACGGAACCGCCTTGGCGGCGGCGGCGAAGGGGAAGTCCGGCTGGAGCTGGAGCCGGTAGGTGGCAGAGGGCGTCATGCGAACGTACGTACCCCGCTCGGCGGCTTCTGTGTCATCGGGTCACGCATTCGGCACCCGACCGCCCTCGGGAGCGGCAGCGACACGCGACACATCCTGCCAGAACACCCCGGCGTGAGCAGGGCCGGGGTCCGGCCCCGGCGGGGCCCGGCACATGTCCGTGACCCCGCCCGGCCCCGCCCCGGCCCTTCCGCTCGGGCCCCTAGACGGACCGCATCAGCACCGTCATGCTGCGGCCGATCATCGTGATCCGCTCGCCCGCGTCCACCTTCGGACCGTCCCCCGGCGGCACACCCTCCGGGCGCGACGTGTCCACGACGATCCGCCACTGGCTGCCGTGGTCCACGGGCACGGTGAATTCCAGCGTCTGCGCGCTGGCGTTGAACATCAGCAGGAACGAGTCGTCGGTGATCCGCTCGCCGCGCGGCCCCGGCTCCGAGATCGCCTGCCCGTTGAGGAAGACCGTCATGGCCTTCGCGTCGGTCGCGTCCCAGTCGCCCTGGATCATCTCTTCACCCTCAGGGGTGAACCAGGAGATGTCCGACAGCTCGTCGTGCGTCCCCTCCACCGGACGGCCGTGGAAGAACCGCCGCCGCCGGAAGACCGGGTGGTCGCGCCGCAGCCAGACCATCGTCTGGGTGAAGGCGAGCAGGCCCTTGTTCTTCTCGTCGCCCTTCTCGGGCCAGTGCACCCAGGCGACCTCGTTGTCCTGGCAGTACGCGTTGTTGTTGCCGCCCTGCGTACGGCCGAACTCGTCGCCGTGGCTGAGCATCGGCACTCCCTGGGAGAGCATCAGCGTCGCGATGAAGTTCCGTACCTGACGGTCGCGCAGCTCCAGCACCGCGGGGTCGTCGGTCTCTCCCTCCACCCCGCAGTTCCACGAGCGGTTGTGGCTCTCGCCGTCCCGGTTGCCCTCGCCGTTCGCCTCGTTGTGCTTGTCGTTGTAGGCGACCAGGTCGTGCAGGGTGAAGCCGTCGTGGCAGGTTGTGAAGTTGATGGAGGCCAGCGGGCGCCGGCCGTCGTCCTGGTACAGGTCGGAGGAGCCGGTGAGCCGGGACGCGAACTCCGCCAGGGTGCGCGGCTCGCCCCGCCACAGGTCCCGGACCGTGTCCCGGTACTTGCCGTTCCACTCGGTCCACAGCGGCGGGAAGTTCCCCACCTGGTAGCCGCCCTCGCCCACGTCCCACGGCTCGGCGATCAGCTTCACCTGACTGACCACCGGGTCCTGCTGGACCAGGTCGAAGAACGACGACAGCCGGTCCACCTCGTGGAACTGACGGGCGAGCGTGGCGGCGAGGTCGAAGCGGAAGCCGTCGACATGCATCTCCTCCACCCAGTACCGCAGCGAGTCCATGATCAGCTGGAGTACGTGCGGACTGCGCATCAGGAGCGAGTTCCCGGTGCCGGTGGTGTCCGTGTAGTAGCGCGGGTTGTCGGCCCCGAGACGGTAGTAGGAGGCGTTGTCGAGCCCCCTGAAGGAGAGCGTCGGGCCCAGATGGTTGCCCTCGGCCGTGTGGTTGTAGACGACGTCGAGGATCACCTCGATGCCCGCCTCGTGCAGCGCCTTCACCGCCTGCTTGAACTCAAGCACCTGTTCGCCCCGGTCTCCCCAGGAGGCGTAGGTGTTGTGCGGGGCGAAGAAGCCGATGGTGTTGTAGCCCCAGTAGTTGTTCAGGCCGGCGTCCACCAGCCGGTGGTCGTTGACGGACTGGTGCACCGGCATCAGTTCCAGCGCGGTGACGCCCAGTTCGGTGAGATGTTCGATCACCGCCGGGTGGGCGAGCCCCGCGTACGTACCGCGCAGCTCCTCGGGCAGCTCCGGGTGCAGCATCGTCAGGCCCTTCACATGGGCCTCGTAGATGACGGTGCGGTGGTAGTCGGTCCGGGGCCGGCGGTCGTCGCCCCAGTCGAAGTACGGGTTGACCACGACGGCCGTCATCGTGTGCGGCGCGGAGTCCATGTCGTTGCGCGAGTCGGGCCTGCCGAAGTGGTACCCGTACACCGACTCGTTCCAGTCGATGCTGCCGCTGATCGCGCGGGCGTACGGGTCGAGGAGCAGCTTCGCCGAGTTGCAGCGCTGCCCGTTCTCGGGGGCGTACGGCCCGTGGACCCGGAAGCCGTAGCGCTGGCCGGGCATGATGCCCGGCAGATAGGCGTGCCGGACGAAGGCGTCTGTCTCGCGGAGCTCCACCGCCGTTTCTGAACCGTCGTCGTGCAGGAGGCACAACTCGATCCGGTGCGCGGCCTCTGAGTAGACCGCGAAGTTGGTTCCGGCGCCGTCGTACGTGGCGCCGAGGGGATACGTCTGTCCCGGCCAGACCTGCATAGATATGAACTCTTCCACTTCTGATCCGGGTGCTGGGGCTTTCTTCGATCAGATACTCCCCGAAAGAGGCGCAACCTCCTAGGAGGCCCGTTCGGGAGCCGGGCCGGAAGCAGTCGGACCGGCCGGTGCGGTCAACTTCGGGTTCCCTGACCGTCACCCCGTTGCCGGACCGTGTCCTGACGTCGCATATGGCCGGATTCAGGCCATACGACGCCCCTCGTCCGACCCCTCGTCACCAGGCGCAACAGCTATGAATCATCCCACTCCGGTCGAGATCGCCACAGAGAACGCCCGCCCGAGCCAAAGGAGTTGAGAAACGAGCCTGCGCATCCGGCTGCACCTCCTCCCCATTGCGCAGTACCCTTCCTTGATCGTTGAAAGGGGAGGGAAGGCGGTGCGCGGGTGAGCTCGGGAGGGCTGGAGCTACCCCCAGGTGACCCAGGTCACGAGGGGGTTTCCGGCGACATCCCGCCCGGAGCGGTCTCCCTCGCACGGCCGATGGAGATCGGGGCGGAACTGGACTGGGGTCCGGAGGCCTGGACCGAGGTGCGTACGCGCGCCCAGCGGGCCGGCCGGGCCTATATCTGGCTGAATCTGGTCGAACAACGGCTCCGTGCTGTCGTCTCGGCGATTCTCAAACCGATCTACGAACCGGTGCACGGCGACGAATGGGTGGTGGCCGCCGCGGGACCGGCGGGCCAGGAGTGGGTCCAGCGCGCCGTCGCCGTCCGCGAGGTCTCCCGCCGCAAGGGCTATCTGCTCGACCCGGCCGACGACAACGTCCTCAGCTTCCTGACCCTCCCGCAGCTGCGCGAGCTGATGGTGCAGCACTGGCCCGGCTTCCAGCCGTACTTCGAGGACCGCCGGGACGTCGAGCTCGCCCTGGACGAGCTGGAGGTCGCCCGTAACGTCGTCTCCCGCAACCGGGCCCTGTCCGAGGCCGTCCTCGCACAGGCCGAGCGGGCGTCGGCGCGGCTGCTGGAGATCCTGGGCAGCGGGACGGCCGTGCCGTCCGCCGAACGGCTGAGAGTGGACGCCGTGGAGGACCTGGTCGGCGACCGGTACGCGGACGTGGTCTCCGTCCACCCCGACCGGGTCCGCCTCCAGCGGCAGATCCCCGCGGAGGACCTCTTCGGGGGCGCCAGACGCCTCGACGCGGTCGGGATAGGCCTGAACCTCCTCGTGCAGAACTTCTCCGGCAGGCGCCTCGTACGGCTCGCCGAGTCCGGCTGCCGGATACGGCTGCTCTTCCTCAACCCGGCCAGCAGCTCGGTCAAGCGCCGCGAGCGCGAACTGGGTCTCAAGAAGGGCGAGCTGAGCCGCTCCGTGGAGATGAACATCCTTCATATGCGACGGGTCCGCTCCCGGCTCCGCGACCCGGACGCCTTCGAGATCCATGTCTTCGACGAGACCCCCCGCTTCACCGCGTATCTGGTCGACGGGGACGGCGCGGACGGTCTCGCGGTCGTGCAGTCGTATCTGAGACGGGCGCGCGGGATGGAGGCTCCCGTGCTTGTGCTGCGGGGCGCCGGGCGCGATGTGGTGCGGGTCGGCCAGGACACGGAGCACGGGCTCTTCCAGACGTACCGCGAGGAGTTCGAGTCGGTGTGGGCCGACTCGCGTCCCGTCTCCTGACGCCGCCCGTCCGCAGCCGGCGTGCTGAAGCCGCGTCAAGGCTCCGCCCGGCGTTGTCAGTGCCGCGTGCGAAGGTGAATGTCGATCGGGGAGAAGCATGAGGGAGGACCGGGATGGGCTGGCACGGGGAGCCGTTGGTCGGATTCGATCTGGAGACGACGGGTACGGAGCCGCTGGAGGCGCGCATTGTGACCGCCGCGGTGGTCGCGGTGCGGGACGGGGCGGTGGAGGAGCGGCGGGACTGGCTGGCCGATCCGGGCATCCGGATCCCGGAGCAGGCGTCGGCGATCCACGGGGTCACCAGCGAGCGGGCGTCGGCGGAGGGACGCCCCGCGCGTGAGGTGGCGGACGAGATCGCGGCGGCGCTGACGGGGTACTGGACGCGGGGGGTGCCGGTCGTGGCGTACAACGCGTCGTTCGATCTGACGCTGCTCGCGGCGGAGTTGGCGCGGCACGGGCTGCCGTCGCTGAACGACCGCATGGCGGGCGGGGCGATCGGCCCGGTGATCGATCCGTACACGATCGACCGCGCGGTCGACAAGTACCGCCGGGGGAAGCGCAATCTGGAGGCGGTCTGCACCGAGTACGGGGTGGTGCTGGACAGCGCGCACGACGCGGGCGCGGACGCGCTGGCGGCCGTGCGGGTGGCGACGGCGATAGCGGGCCGCCACCGCCAGGTCGCGTCCCTGACGGCGGCGGCGCTGCACGAGCGTCAGATCTCCTGGTACGCGGAGTGGGCGGCGGACTTCCAGGACTTCCTGCGCCGCAAGGGCAACACGGAAGCGGTGGTGAACGCGGACTGGCCCCTACGCGCACTGGTCCCGGCGGCGGGCTGAACCCCGACCTCCGGCCTCGCGGGCCGTCTCCGTCCCTGCGGGAACGTCTCCCGCAGGCCATCTCCGTCCCCTGCGGGAACGCCCCCGGCCCCTGCGGGACTTAACCCTGGCCCTGCGGGCCGTCCCCGTCCCCGCCGGAACATTCCCGGCGGCCCTGCGGTAACGTCCCCGGCCCTGCGGGAATGTCCCCGGCCCCTGCCGGAACATCCCTGGCCCCGCCGGACATCCCCTGCCGTGTGGGCCGTCTCCGGCCCGCCGGACCTCTCCGGTCCGGCCGGACATCCTCAGCCCCGCCGGCGTTTGAGGCGCGGGGTCCGGGGCGGAGCCCCGAGAAACAGCCCGCCCGGCGTTTGAGGGCACGGTCGAAGGCCGTACGGGGTCCGGGGCGGAGCCGCATATCGATACTGGTGGGAAGGGGAGGGTAGGGGAACAGGCCCCGCGCAGCGGCCCCCACACCCCGGACCCACCCGCCCGCACGACCCGTCAGAAGGGGTACCACCGCACCTCGGGATCACCCTCCCGCAGGGAGTCCACCCGGCGACGGAATTCCGCGAGCGCCTTCGGGTTCGTCGGCGCGTGCTGCGCGACCCACGCACAGCTCGCCGTCTCCCGCGCCCCACGCAGCACACCGCACCCGCCCCAGTCGCGTACGTCCCACCCGTACCCGGCGGTGAAGCTGTCGTACGCCTCCGGCGCCATCCCGTACCGGTCGCGGGAGAGCGCCATCACCACCAGGTCGTGCTCGCGCAGATCGCTGGAGAAGGTCTCCAGGTCGACCAGGACGGGCCCGTCCGGGCCGACATGGACGTTGCGGGGCAGCGCGTCGCCATGGATCGGCCCAGGAGCGAGGTGCGGGGTGAGCGCGGCAGCGGCGGCGGCGAACCCGTCCCTGCGCTCACGCAGATAGTCGGCGTCGGCCGGATCGATCGCGTCGCCCGCGATCCGCAGCCACCGCTCCACACCGCCGAGCAGTTCCCTGCGCGGCAGTTCGAACGGCGGCGCGGGCAGGGCGTGGACGAGACGGAGCAGCGCCGCGAGGTCGGCAGGGCCCGCGGGGCGTACGGCGTCGGGCAGCCGCCGCCACAGCGTCACCGGGTGGCCGTCCACCGTACGGACCTTGGGCTCCGCCGCCCGTACGGCGGGGACGCCGCTCGCCGACAGCCAGTCGGCGACGGCCAGTTCACGCTCGGCGCGGGCCAGCAGCTCCGGGGCCCCGGCCAGGCCCCGGCCGACCTTGACGACCAGCTCGCCGACGCCGAACACCGCGTTCTCGCCGAGCGCCAGCAGCTCGGCCCCGTGCGCCAGTCCACCCGCGTCCAGTACGGCCCGCGCCCGTGCCTCGTCCATCGGAACTCTCCCGTCGATCTCCCCCCCCGGCCAGGCCCCAAGTCTCGCATTCAGGCAGGTTGGGTTGACGAACCCCTCGCTCGTCAGCACGATGACGGAGGCCGCCGGGGCGGCCATCCCCCACCAAAGCCGCCCGAAGGAGCCGAATCCGTGACACTGGCGACCGCGAAGGCGCGGTCAGGCGAGAGAGCCCCGGGGGAGGGCCGGCCACGGGAGAGAGTGGCCGACCGGGGCGCCTGGTTCCTGGTGCTGCCGGCCCTGATCCCCATCCTGGTGCTCAGCGTCGGCCCGCTGCTCTACGGCATCACCCTCGCCTTCACCGACGCGCAGTCCGGCCGCACCGAGCCCACCGAGTGGATCGGCACCCTGAACTTCCGGGACCTGTCCCACGACACGCTCTTCTGGGAGTCGTTCCGCATCGGGCTGGTGTGGGCGGTCGGGGTCACCGTCCCGCAGTTCGCGCTCGCGCTCGGCCTCGCCCTGCTGCTCAACCAGCGGCTCCGCTTCCGCTGGCTCGCCCGGGCGCTGGCGATCATCCCCTGGGCCATGCCCGAGGTGGTCGTCGGCATCATGTGGCGCCTCGTCTACAACGCCGACGCCGGAATCCTCAACGAGACGATCCGTGACGTCGGCCTCGGTGACGGCCGCGACTGGCTCACCGGCCTTGCCACCGCCCTGCCGGCCGTGATCGTCGTGGGGATCTGGGCGGGCATGCCGCAGACCACGGTCGCGCTGCTGGCCGGACTCCAGAACACCCCGGACGAACTGCACGAGGCGGCGGCGCTGGACGGCGCGGGCGCCTGGCGCCGGTTCCGTACGGTCACCTGGCCCGCGCTCCGGCCCGTCGCCCTCGCGATCACCGCCCTCAACTTCATCTGGAACTTCAACTCCTTCGCCCTGGTCTACGTCCTGACCAGCGGCGGCCCCGGCGGCCGTACCCGGCTGCCCATGCTCTTCGCCTACGAAGAGGCCTTCCGCTACGGCCAGTTCGGCTACGCCGCCGCGATGGGCTGCGTCATGGTCGCCGTCATCTCCGTCCTCCTCGCCCTCTACCTGGTGGGACGGATCAAGGGAGGCGAGGGGAGATGAGTCTCCGCACCGGCCGGCCGGCACGCGCGGGGCAGTATCTGGCGCTCCTGTGCTATCTGGTCTTCCTGGCGTTCCCGTTCCTCTGGCTGATCTCCACCGCCTTCAAACCGGCGCGGGAGCTGGGCAGTCTGCATCCCACCTGGATCCCCGAGGGCCCCACCCTGGAGAACTTCCGGCAGGCGTTCGACGAGCAGCCGCTGCTCAGGGCCGCCGGCAACAGCCTCACCGTCGCGCTCTGCGCCGCGCTGATCGCCGTGGTCGTCGCGACGCCGATGGCCTATGTGATGGCCCGCCATCGCGGCAGGCTGGCGACGGCGGCGACCGGATGGGTCGTGGTCAGCCAGGCGTTCCCGTTCGTCCTGGTGATCATCCCGCTCTTCCTGGTGCTGAAGAACCTCCAGCTGATCAACTCGCTGTTCGGGCTGATCATGGTGTACGTGGTGTGGTCGCTGCCGTTCGCGCTCTGGATGCTGGTCGGCTACGTACGGGCCGTACCCGCCGAGTTGGAGGAGGCGGCGGCCGTCGACGGCGCCGGGCGGCTGCGTACGCTCGTCTCGGTCACGGCGCCGCTGCTCGCCCCGGGCATCGTCGCCACCGCGATGTTCGCGTTCATCACGGCCTGGAACGAGTTCTTCTTCGCACTGGTCCTGCTCAAGACCCCGGAGAAGCAGACCCTGCCGGTGATCCTCACGCACTTCCTCGGCGCGGAGGGCGTCGCCGATCTGGGGCCTCTCGCCGCGGCGGCGTTCCTCGCGACGATCCCCTCGCTCGTCATCTTCGCGATCGTCCAACGACGGATCACGGGCGGCATGCTCGCCGGGGCGGTGAAGACCTGATGCGTAAGAGAACACGGCTGCCGGCGGCCGCCGCCGTCCTGGGACTCCTGTTCACCGGCTGCTCGGGCTCGGGCGACGACGGCGGTTCGGCGGACGGGCGCATCACCCTGCGCTTCCAGTCGCTCGCCTGGCAGGACGAGTCCGTCGCCGTCAACAAGGAGCTGGTGGAGGAGTGGAACGCCGCGCATCCCGATGTGCACGTCGAGTACGTGCAGGGCAGTTGGGACAGCGTCCATGACCAGCTCCTCACCTCCTTCGAGGGCGGTGAGGCGCCCGACATCATCCATGACGCGTCCGACGACCTCGCCGACTTCGCGTACGGCGGCTATCTCGCCGATCTCGACGGGCTGCTGCCCGACCGGCTGAAGCGGGACATCCCGGAGCGCAGCTGGGAGACCACGGCCTTCGGTGACGGGCTCTACGGCGTGCCGTTCCTCCAGGAGCCGCGTGTGCTGATCGCCAACCGGAAGATCCTCGAAGCCTCCGACGTGCGGATTCCGACCGTCGACAAGCCGTGGAGCTGGGCGGAGTTCAGATCGGCGGCGAGGGAGCTGACGGCGGGCGAGGGGCGGAGACCCTCGGCGGGGCAGGCGGAGTACGGGGTGGCGTGGCCGCTCAAGGACCCGGTCTCCGCGACGCTCAACCTCAGCCGGTCCACCGGCGGGCAGCTCTTCCACCGGGGCACGGACGACAAGGTGAGGATCACGTACACGGACGCGGACGCCGAGGTCCCCGCCGTCATCCACGACCAGGTCAACGAGGACCGCAGCGCCTCGGGCGCGACGCTCGGCATGGGCGGTTCGGACACGCTGCCGGGGTTCTTCGGCGGGAAGTACGCGATGGTGCCGCTCGGGTTCTCCTACCGGCAGCAGATCATCCAGCAGGCGCCGGAGGGCTTCGAGTGGACGGTGCTGCCGTCGCCCGCCGGGGCCGAGGGCGCGACGCAGGGGGTGAGCCCGCAGACCCTGTCGGTCTCCGAGGACACGCGGCACAAGGAGGAGGCGGTCGCGTTCATCGACTTCCTGCTCCGCCCCGAGAACATGGTGCGGCTCGCGCGGGGCGACTGGATGCTCCCCACGGGTACGGCCGCGCTCGCCGACCCGTCCCTGCGCACGGAGAAGGACGGCTGGTCGACGGGGGCGGCGCTCGCGCCCGGGCTGCATCCGGCGCCGGCGCAGTCGGTGCGCGGATACCCGGAGTGGAAGGACAAGGTGGCGACGCCGGCGCTCCAGGAGTACTACAGCGGTGCGATCGACCGCGCCGAACTGGAGAAACGGCTGGTGGAGGACGGCAATCTGGTGCTGGCCCGCTACCAGCGCTGAGCCCTCAGTAGGGACGAGACGTCTCGTCTCGCTTCATGTTACGGTGAGGCCATGACCTCACGACAGCGTGCCCATATCGCCATGTTCTCCATCGCCGCCCACGGACACGTGAACCCGAGCCTCGAAGTCATCAGGGAACTCGTGGCGCGCGGGCACCGCGTCAGTTACGGCATCCCGGCCTCGTTCGCGGAGAAGGTCGCCGCGACCGGCGCCGATCCGGTCATTTACACCTCCACCCTGCCGACGGAGGAGGACCCCGACGCCTGGGGCACCGAGCTGGTCGACAATCTGGAGCCCTTCCTCGCCGACGGGATCCAGGCGCTGCCCCAGCTGGCCGAGGCGTTCGAGAACGACCGCCCCGACCTCGTCATCAGCGACATCACGTCGTACCCGGCGCCGATCCTGGCGCACCGGTGGGGCGTCCCGTATCTCCAGCTCGCCCCGAACCTGGTCGCCTGGGACGGTTACGACGAGGAGGTCGCCGCCGCCCAGCTCGCCCTTCTCGCCGAGTCCGAGCGCGGCCGTGCCTATCGCGCCCGCTTCAAGGCGTGGCTGGACGGGACCGGGACGGGGTTCGACCAGGACCGGTTCGTCGCGCACCCCGAGCGGGCGATCGTGCTGATCCCGAGGGCGCTCCAGCCCTTCGCCGACCGGGTGGACGCGTCGGTCTACACCTTCGTCGGTGCCTGCCAGGGGGAGCGGGCCGACCAGGGGGAGTGGGAGCGGCCGGCCGGGGCCGAGAAGGTGCTGCTGGTCTCGCTCGGTTCGGCGAACACCAAGCAGCCCGCCTTCTACCGCGCCTGCGTCGAGGCTTTCGGCGCGCTGCCCGGCTGGCATGTGGTGCTCCAGATCGGCAAGTTCGTCGATCCGTCCGAACTGGGCGAGCTCCCCGGCAACATCGAGGTCCACTCCTGGGTGCCGCAGCTCGCCGTCCTCAAGAAGGCCGACGCGTTCCTCACCCACGCGGGCGCCGGCGGCAGCCAGGAAGGGCTTGCCACCGGTACGCCGATGGTCGCCGTACCCCTCGCCGTCGACCAGTTCGGCAACGCCGACATGCTCGTCCAGCTCGGCGTCGCCCGGCGTCTGTCCATGGAGGACGTGACGGCCGAGGCGCTGCGGGAAGCGGTCACCGCGCTCGTCGAGGACCCCGAGGTCGCCCGCAGGGGCGAGAAGATCAGACAGGACATGGCGAAGGAGGGCGGCACCCACCAGGCGGCCGACATCATCGAGGACGCGCTGCCGGTACGTACGGCGTGACGACGGTCGGGACCCGCGCACGCGCCGGCGCCGTACGCCCGGCCGGCGGAGACCGGGCGGGCCT
>NZ_JBHXRM010000067.1:0-29672 GCF_042716895.1 Streptomyces sp. NPDC058653
GGCTCTGAGAGCCCGTCCGGCGACGTCGGTGCTACGCGTCAGACGCGCGCCATGCCCCTGTTCCAGTCCTGGCCGGAGTCCGGGCCCTGGCCCGGACGCTGCTCCTCGGCCAGCTTCCTGCGGAGCTGGTCGCCCTCCACGTCCACGTTCGGCAGCAGACGGTCGAGCCAGCGCGGCAGCCACCAGGCCTTGTCGCCGAGCAGTGCGAGCACTGCCGGGACGATGGCCATCCGGACCACGAAGGCGTCGAAGAAGACCGCGACCGCGAGCGAGAAGCCGATCAGCTTGATCATGGACTCCGTGGAGCCGGAGAAGCCCGCGAAGACGGCGATCATGATCACCGCGGCGGCGGTGACGACCCGGGCGCCGTGCCGGAAGCCGGTGCTGATCGCCTGGGTCGGCTGCTCCCCGTGGACGTACGCCTCACGCATGCGCGTGACCAGGAAGACCTCGTAGTCCATGGCGAGACCGAAGACCGTGCCCACCATGAAGATCGGCACCATGGACATGATCGGACCGGCCTGCTCGATACCGAAGAAGTCCGAGAGCCAGCCCCACTGGAAGACCGCGACGACCGCGCCGAGCGAGGCGATCACCGACAGGAGGAAGCCGAGAGCGGCCTTCAGGGGGACCAGGATCGACCGGAAGATCAGCATCAGCAGCAGGAACGCCAGGCCGACGACGACCGCCAGGTAGGGCACCAGCGCGTCGTTCATCTTCTGGGAGAAGTCGGTGTTCAGCGCGGTGGCACCGGTGACCAGGACGGTCGAGCCGGTCTCGGAGGCGACCTCACCACCCGCGTCGCGGACGTCGTGGACCAGGTTCTCGGTGTTCACGGAGGAGGGCCGGTCCTTCGGGACCGCCGTGATCATCGCCGTGTCGCCGGCCTCGTTGAAGGTCGGGGGGGTCACGGCGACGACGTCCTTGACGCCCTTCACCGCGTTGGCGACCTGACCGACCGTGGCCTCCGCGTCGTTGTCGCCCTTGACGTCGACGACGACCACCAGCGGGCCGTTGAAGCCGGGGCCGAACGAGTCGGACAGGATGTCGTACGCCTTGCGCTGCGTGGTGCTGGTCGGCTGCGACCCGTTGTCGGGCAGACCCATCTCCAGCGAGGCCGCCGGGACGGCCGCGACGCCGAGGCCGACGACACCCACCAGGACCACGATGAGCGGACGGCGGACGACGAAGTGGGCCCAGCGGGTGCCCATGTTGGGCTTGCCGTGGGTGGACGCGGGACGCTCGCCCTCCTGCTGCCTCTTGCGCGCCTTCCGGCCCAGCACACGCTTTCCGGCGAAGCCCAGCACGGCCGGGACGAGGGTGAGGGCGACGAGGACGGCGATGACGACCGTGCCGGCCGCGGCGAGACCCATCTTGGTGAGCATCGGGATGTTGACGACCGCGAGGCCGACCAGGGCGATGACGACGGTGAGCCCGGCGAAGAAGACAGCGGATCCGGCCGTACCGGCCGCTCGTCCGGCGGCGTCCTGGGGTTCATGCCCCTCCATCAGCTCCGCCCGGTAGCGGGAGACGATGAACAGGGCGTAGTCGATACCGACGGCGAGGCCGATCATCATCGCGAGAACGCTGGTGGTGGAGTCGAAGTCCATCGCGCTCGCGAGCGTGGCGATGATCGAGACGCTGACGGCGACGCCGATGAGCGCGGTGAGCAGCGGCAGTCCCGCCGCGATCAGCGAGCCGAAGGTGACGATGAGCACCACGGCGGCGACGGCGACGCCGAGGGCCTCAGTGGCTCCGGCGGCCGGAATGGCCTGGAGCGCGTCGCCACCGATCTCGACTGTCAGGCCGGACTTCCGCGCGTCCGCTCCGATGTCCTCCAGCGACTTGCGGGTGTCGTCGGTCAGCTCCAATGTGGTGAGCTTGTACGAGACCGCGACGTATGCGGTCGAACCGTCCTCGGAGATGGCGTTGGCCTTGTACGGGTCGGTGACCTGCCCGATCTGGTCCGAGCCGGCCGGCAGATCCTTGACGACCTTCTCGACCACGGCCTTGTTCTCGGGCGAGGTCATCGTCTCGCCGTCCGGCGCCTTGAAGACGACCCGCGCGACCGCGCCGTCGACACTGCTGCCGGGGAAGCGCTCATCGATCAGGTCGAAGGCTTTCTGCGCCTCTGTGCCGGGAATGGCGAAGCTGGATCCCGAGGTGGGCGCGGACGCGGCGCCTACGCCGGTCAGGGCCAGTGCCGCCACCCACATGAGTACGACGATGATTCGGCGCCGGAACGCCAACCGTCCGAGTTTGTAGAGAAACGTGGCCACGAGGTGTACTCCCGGTCTGGGGGGCTGAGGGGGATCAGGGCATGAGGAAGGGGAAGGGGCTCGGCGCGTTCGTGCGCCATGCCGTGGAGTGAGATCGGCCGTCGGTCGGACGGGCGGAGCACCAGCGCCGTGCGCCGCCCTTCCGGTCGGACACTCTCTGTGCCACGACAGAGAAGTTACGCAGGATCAGGCGGCGGCACATTGGGCGTACGACCCAGATAGGGGGTGTTGCTGGGTACACCCCTACCGCGTACCCGCATTAGGGGTGGTTACCGATGGACCCCGACAACTGCCCTGGCCTGTAAGGATGTTGGTTACCGGGAGGGTGCTAGGGGCTGACCGCGAGGAAGACGAACGCCGCGAACACCGCGATGTGGACGCCTCCCTGAAGCAGCGTCGCCCGACCCGGCACGACCGTCAGCGCCGTCACGACCACGGTGAGCGCGAGCAGCACCATGTGGGTGGCGTTCAGGCCGAGGACCAGCGGACCCTCCAGCCAGACGGTGGCCAGCGCGATGGCCGGGATCGTCAGACCGATACTGGCCATCGCCGAGCCGAGCGCCAGGTTGAAACTGGTCTGCACCCGCTCGCGGCGCGCGGCGCGGACGGCGGCCAGCGTCTCGGGCGCCAGGACGAGCAGGGCGATGATCACCCCGACCACCGCGTGCGGCATCCCCGCCGACTCCACGCCCGACTCGATGGTCGGCGACACCGTCTTCGCGTCGCCGACGACCGCGACCAGCGCCACCAGGAGCAGCACCGCGCTCAGTGCCGTCGCGCGCCGGGTGGGCAGCGGGGCGTGGTTGTCCACCTCCTTGATCTCTCCCTCCTGGGTGAGGGGCAGGAAGTAGTCGCGGTGACGGACCGTCTGCATGGCGACGAAGAGGAGGTAGAGCGCGAGGGAGGCGAGTGCGGCGAACGTGAGCTGCGCCGTGGAGAACTCGGGCCCCGGCCTGCTCGTGGTGAACGTCGGGAACACCAGGCTGAGCGTGGCGATGGTGGCGACCGTGGCCAGCGCGCCGCCGGAGCCCTCGGCGTTGAAGACGGCTACCCGGCTGCGGATGGCGCCGACGATCAGGGAGATTCCCACGATGCCGTTGCAGGTGATCATGACGGCGGCGAAGACGGTGTCCCTGGCGAGGGTCGAGCTCTTGTCGCCGCCGTCGACCATCAGGGTGACGATGAGGGCCACTTCGATGACCGTGACGGCGACGGCGAGCACGAGCGACCCGAAGGGCTCGCCGACCCGGTGCGCGACGACCTCGGCGTGGTGCACGGCCGCGAGGACGGCGCCGCCGAGGAGCAGTGCCACCAGTCCGACCGCGTAGCCGGGCAGGTCGCGCCCCCAGGTGAGGACCAGCGCCACCAGGGCGAGCAGCGGCACGACCGCGGTCCAGCGGGACCACAGCGACCGGATCCCGTCACGCGTCGTCATACGCCTCACGCTGCCAGAGGTCCCCGGCGCCCGCGCGGTGAGCCGCACCGTCGTCGCCCGTACGGCACGCGGGCAGTAACCTCGGGCGGCGGACAGTTTCGGACGGAGCGTCAGAGGGGTGCCGATGAGCGCGGACGCGGCGGGCGGCGGGATCAGCAGGCGGAGACTGGGCGGGGGAATACTG
Organism: Streptomyces sp. NPDC058653; assembly: GCF_042716895.1. Lineage (NCBI taxonomy): Bacteria > Bacillati > Actinomycetota > Actinomycetes > Kitasatosporales > Streptomycetaceae > Streptomyces > Streptomyces sp. NPDC058653. Next base: position 3,899 of record NZ_JBHXRM010000067.1, read on the forward strand.
GCGCTCGGAGGCGCGCTGGCGCTGGCCCCGGTCCCCTTCGCGGACGCGGCGACCGCCATGGGCGCGGGGGCGTCCGGCCCCGCGGGCTCCGGCTCCGGCCGGCCGGCCCCGACGCTGCGGCGGGGCTCCCCCGAGCGTGCCGGTCTGCTGCCGGGACCGCTGGAGCGGCTGGTCACCGACGCGGAGCGGTTCCTCGATCCTTCGCCGACGCACCCCTGGTACGCGGGTGCCGTCCTGCTCGCCGGGCGCGGCGGCACGGTCGCCCTGCACCGGCCGATCGGGCTGGCGGTGCGCTACTCGGCGTACGACGAGGCGACCGACACCGGCGTCGAGCTGCCGGCCGACCAGCAGATCTTGATGGCCGAGGACACCGTCTTCGACCTGGCGTCCGTCTCCAAGCTCTTCACCTCGATCCTGGCCGTGCAGCAGATCGAACGCGGGGCGCTGGCCCTGGAGGAGCGCGTCGCCTCGTACCTGCCCGACTTCGGCCGCGCGGGGAAACACGACATCACGATCCGTCACCTGCTCACCCACACCTCGGGTTTCGTCTCCTGGATCCCTCTCTACAAGGAGCCGACGCCGGAGGCGAGACTCCAGCGGCTGTGGGACGAGGCGCCCAGCAGCCCGCCGGGCACGGTCTACCGCTACTCGGACCTCAATCTGATCTCCCTTCAGCTCGTCCTGGAGAAGATCACCGGGCGCGGGCTGGACGTCCTGCTGCGCGAGGAGATCACCGCTCCCCTGGGGATGCACCGCACCCGCTTCAACCCTCCCCCGTCCTGGCGGCCGAGGATCGCGGCCACCGAGGACATGCGGCAGCCGTGGTCGGGGCTCGACCGCGGTCTCGTCTGGGGCGAGGTGCACGACGAGAACGCCTTCGGCTTCGGCGGCGTGGCCGGTCACGCGGGGGTCTTCTCGTGCGCCTGGGACCTGGCGGTCCTGGGCCGTACGCTGCTCAGCGGCGGCGCCTACGGTCGGACGAGGATTCTGCGCCCGGCGTCGGTGGAGCTGATGTTCACCGACTTCAACACGGACTTCCCCGGTGACGCGCACGGACTTGGCTTCGAGCTCTACCAGCACTGGTACATGGGGGCCATGGCCACGCCGCGTACGGCGGGGCACACCGGTTTCACCGGGACCAGTCTGGTGCTCGATCCGACGACCGACTCGTTCCTCGTGGTCCTCGGCAACTCCGTCCATCCGGTGCGGAGCTGGCGGACAGGCAGCGCTCCGCGCGTCGCCGCGGCCGACAGCATGGCGCGCGCCGTGCCCGTCTCCCCCGAGCGGGGCGGGACCGCCTGGTTCTCGGGTATGGCCGCCGGCACGACCGCGACGCTCACACTGCCCGCGCTGCGCGTCGCGACCGGGCGGGGGCGGGTGCGCTGCTCCCTGTGGTGGGACACGGAGCCCGGCACCGACGTCCTGGTCCTGGAGGCGGCCGACGGCTCGGCGGGGTCCGAGTGGGTGCCCGTCCCGTTCACGACCACCCCGTCCGGGCGGGAGCCGGGCACCCCGCGTCCGACGGGCTCGGTCTCCGGCTGGTCCGGGCGTGTCTGGCACCGGCTGCACGCCGACCTCGCGGCCTGGCGTGGGCGGGAGGTGCGGCTGCGCTGGCGGTATGCGACCGGCGGGCCGTACGTGGGCCGTGGGGCCTATGTGGACGGGCTGCGGGTGGAGGACGGCGACCGTACGCTGTTCGACGACGCGCGGCAGGCGGACGCGGCACGGGTCGAACGGGACGGCTGGAGCGTGTCGGCGGACTGAGCCACCACCGGCCCCGCGTGCCCGTCGCACCCTCGTACGAGGGCCTGGAGACCACGCACTAGGGTCTTCCGGATGACCGCGACCACCGCCTTCAGCGACCCGTTCCTCCGGATGACCGAGGCGCACGCCGCCTGGGGCGCCCAACAGCTCGAAGCCTTCGACGAGTTCATGCCGACCGGGCCGTGGACCGCCGATCTCGACCGGCGCCTCTACCGGCAGGCCGGCCGTGATCTGCGTATCTCGGTACTGGGCAGCTTCGACACCTCGGAGGCGTCGTGGCTCTGGGGATGGGCGAACCCGGGCTTCGGCGACTCACCCGTCGTCGGCGCGGCGAACGAGATACGGCGGCTGGGTGAGGCGCACGGGATCCCCGAGTTCACCACCCGCCTCGTCGACCTCTCGGCGTTCGAGGACCCGCGCTTCGCGGTGGAGACCCTCGCGTTCGGGGCGATGGGCGCGCTCGGCGCCGCCGGTTACATCGGCGTCCAGGCCTCCCCCGAGGGCCGTCTGTACATGGTGCCGGACGACCCGCAGGTGCCGCGGGCCGTGCCCGACGGCATCACACTGCCGCGTGTCCTGCTGACGGGCGCGGGCCTGCTGGCCGGGAGTTCGGCCCGCTCCGTGGTGAGCGGCTACTTCGGCCACCACGGGCTGGCCCGGCGTCAGGAGGCGGACCGGATCAGCGCGGATCTGCCGGGCGGCGCCACGGCCCACGTCCTGTTCGACGACGCCGGCCGCATCGCCTCCGTCGAGATGAAGAGCGTCTCCGGGTAGCCGTCCGGCGGGTGTTCGGTCGTCACTCGCGGGCGGACAGGGGGGTGGCGATGTCCTCCAGCGACCGTCCTTCGGCGGCGACGGCGAAGAACAGGGCGACCACACCGGCGGCGACCATCAGCGACGCGCCGACGCAGAACGCGATGACCGCGTCGCCGACGACCCCGCTCTCGGTGAGGCTCGCGAACAACAGCGGCCCGGAGATGCCGCCCGCCGCCGTACCGATGGCGTAGAAGAAGGCGATCGCCATGGCGCGCGTCTCCATGGGGAAGATCTCGCTGACGGTCAGATAGGCGGAGCTGGCTCCGGCGGACGCGAAGAAGAGCACCCCGGCCCAGCAGATGGTCATGGTCGTCGCGTTGAGCCAGCCCTCGTTGAAGACCCAGGCCGTGACGAAGAGCAGCAGCCCGGAGATGATGTACGTTCCCGCGATCATCGGTCTGCGGCCCAGCGTGTCGAAGAGCCGGCCGAGCAGCAGCGGTCCGAGGAAGTTGCCCAGCGCGATCGCGGCGAAGTAGTAGCCGGTCGAGCCGCTGGACACGGAGAAGAAGTTCACCAGGATGGTGCCGAAGCCGAAGGTGATGGCGTTGTACAGGAACGCCTGGCCGATGAAGAGGGAGAAGCCGAGCGTCGCGCGTTTGGGGTAGACGCGGAACAGCGTCTTCGCGATCTTGCCGAACCCGATGCTCCTGTGCTGTTCGATGGTGATGGACCCGGCGGGTTCCGGCAGTTCCCTCCCGGTCTCCCGTTCGATCTCGCGCTCCGCCCCGGAGACGATCTTCTCCGCGCCGTAGTCGTGTCCATGGATCAGCATCCACCGTGGACTCTCCGGTACATGCCTGCGCACCAGCAGGATGACGAGTCCCAGGACCACGCCGAGCGCGAACGTCACCCGCCAGCCGACGTCCCTGGCGAAGACGCTCGTGTTGAGCGCGACGACGGAGAGCAGGGCGCCGGCGATGGCGCCGAGCCAGAAGCTTCCGTTGATGATGAGGTCGACGCGGCCCCGGTACTTGCTGGGGATGAGTTCGTCGATGGCGGAGTTGATCGCCGCGTACTCGCCGCCGATGCCGAAGCCCGTGAAGAAGCGGAAGACGCAGAACCACCAGACAGTGTACGAGAGAGCGGTCAGCGCGGTCGCGATCAGATAGACCGACAGGGTGACGAGAAAGAGCTTCTTACGGCCGAACTTGTCGGTCAGCCAGCCGAAGAAGAGCGCCCCCGAGCAGGCGCCGGCCACATAGATGGCCGCCGCCGCGCCGGTGACCTCGGCCGCGCTGATCGGCAGGCCGCTGCCGTCCTCGGAGAGGCGGCTCGCGATGCTGCCGACGATGGTGACCTCGAGTCCGTCGAGGATCCATACGGTGCCCAGGCCGATCACGATCATCCAGTGCCACCGTGACCATGGCAGCCGGTCGAGCCGCGCCGGGACTTTCGTGGTGACCGTCCCGAGGGCCGGGGCTCCGCTCTGGCTCATGCTCTGCCTCCTGGCTGGCGGCGACGCCGTCGGCGCCGCTGACGCGCCGACTCCGTGTACCCCGGGCCCAAAACCGACAAACGGGACGTCAGCCGTACGGCTCAAGACACCTGCCGGGCAGGCCGAGATCGCCGGGCTCAGCCCGCCGGGGGCCGGCCCGCCGCCTCCAGTACGGCCATCGCGGCGTTGTGTCCGGGGACGCCGCTGACACCGCCGCCGCGCACGGCGCCCGCCCCGCACAGCAGCACGTTGGCGTGGGCCGTCTCCACGCCCCAGCGGCCCGTGTCGTCCGTGGCGTAGGGGAACGCGAGATCGCGGTGGAAGATATGGCCGCCGGGCAGCCGCAGGTCACGTTCGAGGTCGACGGGCGTCTTCGCCTCGATGCAGGGCCGCCCGTCGGCGTCCACGGCGAGACAGTCGGCGAGAGGCTCGGCCAGATGGGCGTCGAGCTGCTCCAGGGTCGCTTCGAGCAGCTCGTCGCGCACCGTGTCGTTGTCGTCGGCGAACAGGCGGGCGGGGGTGTGCAGTCCGAAGAGGGTGAGGGTCTGGTAGCCCCGCGCGGCCAGCTCGGGGGCCAGGATCGACGGGTCGGTCAGCGAGTGGCAGTAGATCTCGGAGGGCGGCGCCGAGGGCAGCCTGCCGCCGGCCGCCTCCTCGTACGCCGTCGCCAACTGCCGGTAGCCCTCGGCGATGTGGAACGTCCCGGCGAAGGCGTCTTTCGGGTCGACTTTCCGGTCGCGCAGCTTCGGCAGCCGGCGCAGCAGCATGTTGACCTTCAGCTGGGCGCCCTCGGCGGGTGGGGCGGGCGGCGGGTCGCCGAGCAGGGTGGCGAGCGCCCGCGGGGACGCGTTCACGAGGACGTGCCGGGCCCCGACGCTCCCGGTGTCGCCCGCCTCGTTGCGGAAGGCGACCTCGGCGTGGCCGCCGTCGGTCTCGACGCGGGTCGCCTCGTGGCCGGTGACGATCTCCGCGCCCGCCGCGCGTGCCGCGTGGGCCAGGGCGTCGGTGAGGGCGCCCATGCCGCCGACGGGCACGTCCCAGTCACCGGTGCCGCCGCCGACCACGTGGTAGAGGAAGCAGCGGTTCTGCAGGAGGGACGGGTCGTGGGCGTCGGCGAAGGTGCCGATCAGCGCGTCGGTGAGAACGACGCCGCGTACGAGGTCGTCCGCGAACCGTTCCTCGATCGCGACGCCGATCGGTTCCTCGAAGAGCATCCGCCAGGCGGCCTCGTCGTCGATCCGGGCGCGCAACTCGGCCCGCCCGGGCAGGGGTTCGGTGAGGGTCGGGAAGACGCGCTCGGCGACACGGAGGGTCGAGGCGTAGAAAGCCTCCCAGGCGGCGTACTCGGCGTCGCCACCGGTCAGGTCGGCGAAGGACTGTCTCGTACGGTCGGTGCCGCCGCCCACGAGCAGGCCGGTGGCCCTGCCGCCCCGCTCGGCCGGGGTGTACGAGGAGACGGTCCGCTTCCGTACGGCGAACCGCAGCCCGAGCTCGTCCACGATCTTCCGGGGCAGCAGCGAGACGAGGTACGAGTAGCGGGAGAGCCGCGCGTCGACACCGGCGAAGGGGCGGGTGGAGACGGCGGCCCCGCCGGTGTGTCCGAGACGCTCCAGGACGAGGACGGAGCGTCCGGCCCTGGCGAGATAGGCGGCGGCGACGAGTCCGTTGTGGCCGCCGCCGACGATCACGGCGTCGTAGGAGGCGTGGGCGGGAGAGGCGAGTGCGGGCATGGCTCTTGGTAACACGTCGACGGCCGCGACGGGACCCCGGCCCCGGCCGACCCGCCCGTGCGCCGGGCCCTCGCCGGTCGCGCGGGTGGGGAGATCCGAGGGGACACGCGAGGCGCGAATGGGCCGCGCTCCGGAAGGCCGTCCCGGGAACGAGCGCCGGGTGACTCTCGGACTCGTGGAGAACCGCGCGTGCGACAGGCCCTAGTGCCGGCCCGCCTCGCGTTGCTGCCGCATGGCCGCGACCCTGCGGTAGAGCTCCACCGCCTCGCCGCCCCTGCCCAGTTGTTCGAGGCAGTGCGCCTCGTCGTTGCGGCTCGCCAGGGTGTCCGGGTGGTCCGGGCCCAGCACCCGTTCGCGGGACTCCGCCACGCTGCGGTAGACCGCCAGCGCGTCGGACCAGCGCCCGAGCCAGCCGAGTCCGACGGCGACCTCGCGGCGGCTGACCAGGGTGTCCGGGTGGTCGGATCCCAGGACCCGTTCACGGATCGCGCAGACGTCTCGGGACTCCGCGAGGGCCTCCTCCCACCGGGCCAGCCGGCCCAGGTTCACCCCGAGGCCGTGCCGGGCGCGCAGCGTCTCGGGGTCGGTGGGGCCGTGGACCCGGGTGCGGTCGTCGACGAGGCCGCGGTACAGCTCCAGGGCCTCGGCGCTGCGGCCGAGCCGGCCGAGGCTTATGCCGACCTCGTAGCGCGCGGCGAGACTGTCGGGGTGGTCGCCGCCGAGCGCGTGGGTGCGCCCCGCCGCGACGTCGCGGTACGTCTGGAGGGCTTCCGTCCAACGGCCGAGCATGCCGAGCGCGTAGGCGACCTCGTACCGCGTGACCAGCGTGTCGGGGTGGTTGGCGCCCAGCACCCTGGTGCGCGCCTCCGCCACCTCCAGCGCCACCCGGTAGGAGTCCTCGATGCGGCCGAGCCTGCTGAGGTTGAAGGCGAGGTTGTGACGGCAGCGCAGGGTGTCGGGGTGGTCGGGCCCCATGGTGCGCTCGCGGGAGGCGAGCACCGACGCGTACACCTCGTGCGCCTCGAAGTGCCGGCCGAGCTGGCCGAGGACGTACGCGGTCTCCTGACGCGCCGCCAGGGTCTCGGGGTGGTCGGGGCCGAGCGCCCGTTCGCGGCCTTCCGTGACGCGTACGAACTCCCGCAGCGCGTCCGACGTGCGCCCGGTCCTGCTGAGGGTGAAGCCGACCTCGTAGCGGCTGCCGAGGGTGTCGGGGTGGTCGGGCCCCAGCATGTGCTCCCGCTCGGCCGCGACCGACCGGTGCACCTCGCCCGCCTCGTCCCAGCGGCCGAGCCTGCCCAGGCTGAGGCCCGCGCTGTGCCGGCTGTTGAGCACGGCGATCTGTTCGGGCGACGGCGTGGGGCGCTCGGGGCGCGCGTACCCGCCCGCCGACGTCCCCGCCGGTCCGGACGGCGTCGTCCACTCACCGGTGAGTCCCGCCGTGTGGTCGGGCGGCGTGGTGCGCGGGGCGGTCGAGGCGGTCGCCTTGTGGCCGACGGACATGCCGTACGTCCAGGAGGGCAGCCGGGCGGCCCGCGGGTCCTGACCGCCTGCGGCGTGCCCGTGCGACGTGGAGCCCGCGGCCGACGGCGGGTGCGCGAGGACGGCCTGATGGCCGCCCCGGCCCTCCCGCTCGTAACGCCCGTACCGGCCGGGCCTCTCGGGGTGCTCGGAGATGGACCGGGCGGCGATGATCCGGTGCCGCAGCGCGGTGGCGTCCGACGGACGCTCGTCGGGCGTCTTGGCCAGCAGGTCGAGGACTATCCGGTCGAGGAACTCGGGCAGTTCGGAACGGTGGCTGCGCAGCGGCTGCGGCACGGTGTCCCGGTGTCCGACCAGGACGGCCCACGCGTCGTCCAGGTCGAAGGGCGGGGCGCCGGTGGCGATCTCGTAGAGCACACAGCCCAGTGAGTACAGATCGCTGCGATGGTCGATGTGTCCCCCGCCGATCTGCTCGGGGGACATGTAGTGGGGGGTGCCCATCGCGATGCCGGTGCCGGTGAGCTTGGAGGTGAAGCCGATGTCGTGGCCGAGCCGCGCGATGCCGAAGTCGCAGATCTTCACCGCGCCGTCGGTCAGCCGCACGATGTTGGCGGGCTTCAGGTCCCGGTGCACGATGCCCTGTTCGTGCGTGTACGCGAGGGCATCCGCGACCTGCTCGGCGATGTCGACGACGTCCAGCACGGCGAGCGGGTGCTGTCTGTTGTCCTCCAGGAGCTGGCTGAGGTTACGCCCTTCGAGCAGCTCCATGACGAGGTAGAGCACCCCGTCGTGCTCGCCGAAGTCGTGCACGACGGTGACACCCCGGTGCTGGAGCGCGGCGGCCACGCGCGCCTCCCGGCGGAACCTCTCGCGCAGCACGCGGGTGAACGACTGATCCTGCTGCGGCCCGAGCGGCTTGAGGCATTTGACGGCGACGTGCCGGCCCAGGGACTCGTCCTGGGCCCGCCACACCTCTCCCATGCCACCGCGCCCGATCAGATCGAGCAGCCGGTACCGGCCCTGGATCAGACTGGTTTCCGCCATCGCCTGCTGTCGCCCCCGTCACCTCGCTGCGCCCTCCCCGGCCCGTCCAGTATGGCCGCCTGTCTGCGGAGTTTGGCAGCCTGTCGCCCGAGTTCGCGTGGGCCGGGCCGCGTCCCGCGCCCGAGCCTGGCCATCGCGCCTCTGATGTGGCCCGGGTGGCTGCGCCGGCGCAGCCACCCGGGGACGGCCCGCAGGACCGCCCCGGTGACGAGGAGTCTGCGGGTGACCCGCCGTGGGCCGGGGGCCGCTCTGCCGTACAACTCGTGGGCGTAGCCGGGCAGTGAGTCGTACGCGAGGGCCGAGACGTGCCGCCAGAGGAGCGCGCGGACGGGGACGAGAGGCGCGGGCACGGGAGGACGGCGCAGGAAATCGTCCACCTCGCGCGCCTCCGGGCCGCCGGCCAGCTCCGGCCGTACCCGTTCGAAGTACGCGGCGAGTTCGGCCCTGTTCGCCGGTACGAGCGCCGGATCGAGGCCGACCAGGCGGGCGCCTTCGCGGTGTTCGTCGATGTAGCGGTCGGCCTGGGCGTCGGTGAGCGGGAAGCCGGAGCGGCGCAGGAGGTGCAGATAGGAGTCGACCTCGGCGCAGTGCACCCACAGCAGCAGGTCCGGTTCGTCGACGCCGTAACGCTCGCCCGTCTCCGGGTCGGTGACCTTGAAGTGGGTGTGGATACGGCGGACGCGGGCGCCGGCCTTCTCGGCGGCCTCGGTGGTGCCGTAGGTGATGGTCCCGACGAAGTCGGCCGTACGCCTCAGCCGCCCCCAGGCGTCCGCCCTGAAGTCGCTGTTCTGTATGACGCCGCGGACGGCGCGCGGGTGCAGGGCCTGGAGGTAGAGGGCGCGGACCCCGGCGATCCACATCATCGGGTCGCCGTGCATCTGCCAGGTGACCGATTCGGGGCCGAAGAGTCCGGGATCGGGACGGGGAGACGCGTGCGGGTGGGTGTCGACGTCGCTGTCGCGGTCTCTCACCGTCGCTCCCCCTCCGTTGTCCGTGGGCCGGACCGCCCAGGTTAGCCCTCCCGTTCGGCCCCACCGGGCGGAGGGCCCGGTGGCTCCGGGGCAGCCCGGCGGGTCGCGCAGCCCGGCGGCTCCGGGGAAGCGCCCGGGCGCGAGGCGTTGCAGGATGGCCGCATGCTGCTGGCCACGCTCGCCCATGTCTCACGGGAGGTCGCCGCGACGTCGGCGCGGTCCCGGAAGATCGCCCTGCTGGCCGAACTCTTCCGGGCGGCCGGGCCCGCGGATGTTCCGGTCGTCATCCCCTGGCTGGCGGGGCGGCTGCCGCAGGGGCGGATCGGTGTCGGCTGGAACGCGCTGAAGGACCCCGTACCGCCTACGGAAACGGCCGCGCTGACCATCCATGAGGCGGACGAGGCGGTCACCGCGCTCGCGGCCGTCGCCGGTCCCGGCTCCCAGGCGGAGCGCAGACGGCTGGTGCGCGCCCTGCTGGGGGCGGCGACCGAGGAGGAACAGCGGTTCCTGATCGCCCTGCTCACGGGTGAGGTCCGCCAGGGCGCGCTGGACGCCGTCGCCGGGGAGGCGCTCGCGCAGGCGACCGACGCGCCGCCCGCGGCGGTCCGGCGGGCGGTGATGCTGGCCGGGTCGCTCCAGAGCGTCGCCGAGCGGCTGCTGGCGGACGGTCCGGGGGCGCTGGAGGAGTTCAGGCTGACCGTCGGGCGCCCGGTGCTGCCGATGCTCGCGCGGACGGCGGGGAGCCTCGCCGAGGCGGTGGAGAAGCTCGCGCCGTGCGCGGTGGAGGAGAAACTGGACGGGATCCGCGTACAGGTTCACCGGGAGGGTGACACGGTACGCGTCTACACCCGCACCCTGGACGACATCACCGACCGGCTGCCGGAGGTGACGGAGGCCGCGCTGGCCCTGGACGGTGACCGCTTCATCCTGGACGGGGAGGTCATCGCCCTGGACACGGAGGGCAGGCCCCGCCCGTTCCAGGAGGTCGCGGGGCGGGTCGGCTCGCGCACCGACGTCCGGTCGGCGGCTGTCGCGCTGCCGCTGTCGCCGGTCTTCTTCGACGTTCTCGCGGCGGACGGTGCGGAGCTGCTGGACCTCTCGTACGCCGAGCGCCGTACGACGCTGGACCGGCTGGTCCCGGAGCCGATGCGGGTCCGGCGGGTCGTGGTGGCCGGGCCGGACGAGAGCGCGGACACGGACTCGGCGCCCGAGATGGCCGAGGCGCTGGAGTTCTCGCGGGTCACGCTGGAGCGTGGCCATGAGGGCGTCGTGATCAAGGCGCTCGACACCCCCTACAGCGCGGGCCGGCGCGGGGCCGGATGGGTGAAGGTCAAACCGGTCCACACGCTGGATCTCGTGGTGCTGGCCGCCGAGTGGGGCCACGGCCGGCGCACCGGCCGCCTGTCGAATCTGCATCTGGGCGCCCGCTGGCCGGACGGTTCGTTCGTGATGCTGGGCAAGACGTTCAAGGGCCTGACGGACGCGATGCTGGAGTGGCAGACGGAGCGTCTGCGGGAGTTGGCCGTGGACGACGACGGCTTCACGGTGCGGGTGCGTCCCGAGCTGGTGGTGGAGATCGCCTACGACGGCCTCCAGCGCTCCTCCCGCTACCCGGCGGGGGTGACGCTGCGGTTCGCGCGGGTGCTGCGCCACCGCGAGGACAAACCGGCGTCGGAGGCGGACACGCTGGAGACGGTGCTGGGGGCGCACGGCCGGTCCGGCGAGTGAGTGCGGCGGGTCCGTCGGTCATGGCGGACTCCGCGGGTCCGTCCGGGTCGCGCGGCGGGGGGACCGCGCGACCCGGACGGTGTCTACTCGCCCGCGCCGCGCTCCACGACCGTGGCGAGGACGGACGGCAGCGGGTACCAGTCCGCCGACGCGATGCTCGCGTGCTTGCGCGCCAGCAGCGCGACCCGGTCGCGCGCCTGCGCCTCGGTCGGGTTCGTGCCGTCGATGGCGGGCGGCACCGCGTGCGCGTCCGTCATGACGACGAGGTAGTGCCGCTGGTCGTACCAGGCGGAGTCGAACCCGTCGGCGGCGTAGACGGAGGCCGAGCCGTCGAAGATCACGAACCAGGGGCGGAGCGAGGTGTCCGTGTACCGGGTGCGGGGGTCCGGGGCGGCGGCGCCGAGCACGGCGGGGAAGGCCGCCGCCTCGCCGAGCCGGCCGGCCGCGGAGAGGTCCCGCAGGTGGGTCGCGTACTCGCGGTCGGTCCACAGGGTGTCGAGGGGGTTCCCCTGCTCGACGGTGCCGGGGATCAGCTCGAATATGAACTTGCCCGCCAGCGCGGAGCGCGCCGGCCAGCCGCGCTCCTGGACGGCGGTGTCGAGGTTCGCGCTGCCGCCCACGAGATCGGCGGGGCGGAACAGCGCGTCGCCGAGCGTGGAGCCGAGGAGTGTGTCGAGCGCGGCGGGGCCGCGTCCGGCCTTGCCCTGGAAGCCGTCCTTCAGCTCGACCTTGACAAGGATGGGCCGGTGGCCGGGGTTGGCGTCGTGCCAGGCCTTCATGTCCTTGAGGCAGCCGGGCAGCCCCTGGTCACGCGCCTTGGTGCGCAGCTCGGCGGCGTTGGCGGCGTTCACGCAGTTGCTGTTGCTGCCGAGCGGGTTGCTGTGCGAGACGCGCCAGGAAGCGCCGAACACATTGGTCCACACGTCGAGTTCGAGCATTCCGGCACCGGAGTCCAGCGCGTCGGCGAGGTACGGGAAGGTCGTCTTCTCGTACGCGTTGTGGACTCCGACCCCGGTGGAAGAGGAGTACGGCAGCTGGTCGTCGGCGGCGGCCGTGCCCGCCTGGCTCAGGGCGCCCACCAGGGCGAGTACCCCCGCCGCACTCGCGGCGACTGTCGTACGCGTGAGTCTTCCCATGTTCCCGGCCTTCCCGTCGGACGAGTGAAGTGACGGGAACAGTAGGGCAGTCGCGTGACGTGTGGGGGGACAGAGGCTTACGTGAACCGGCACGCTTCCCAGTACGGCGGGAACCGGCGCTTCCGGTGGCCGATATCCGCGCCGCCGGGTCTCCGTCACCGAGCCCGGCGCTACGGCGACGAGGGCCGGGGCGGGGCGGACTGACGGCCCATCAGCTCGGCCAGACCCCGCCGCGTCGCGGCCAGCACCACCCGGTCCTGCCCGCGCAGCACATAGCCGGGGTGCAGATCCCAGACCAGCCCGGTGGGCCGTTCCCCGTCGTGGTCGCGCCGGGTGTCGGCGAGATCGGGCAGCCTGTCCCCCGGCGCCGCCGTGTCCAGCGCGATGATCCGCCAGGCGCCCGGCCTGAACACCTCGGCGACGGTGCGCCCTTCGAGCCTCGGGTGGCCGGCCACGTCGATGGCCGCGACCAGCAGCACCTTGCGCTCGACCGGGATAGCGCCGAGGATCTGACGCCCCATCATGGCGATGGCGAAGGCGGGGGCCGCGAGCGTCGAGACGCTGCGGCTCCGGGTGAGGGCCCGGGGGTGGGCCGCGCGCAGCGTGCGGTAGACGGCGGTGGCGAACTCGTCGTCGTACAGCCGCAGCGCGACCCTCAGGTCCGGCTTGACCGAACGCGCGTAGAGGGCCGCTTCGAGGTTGGTGACATCGACGCTGGTGAGGGCGAGAAGGGCATGCGCGCGATGGACCTTGGCCGCCTCCAGAACGCCTTCCTGTGTCACGTCGCCGACGACCGTGGGCACCCGCAGACTGCGCGCGAGGGCGATGCCGCGGGCCTCGGGGTCCTCCTCCACGCACACCACGGGTATGTCGAGTTCACGCAGCCGTACGAGCACCCTGCTGCCGATCTTGCCGAGGCCGAGCAGCACGATGTGGCCGGAGAGCCCGCGCGGCGGTCTGCGCAGCGCCGAGGCGTTGCGGAACGTACCGAGCGCTTCGAGTACGGCGGCCAGCAGCACCGGCAGCAGCAGCAACCCGGCGACCCCGGACAGGAGTTGGACCAGCTGTCGGTCCAGATCCTCGCCCGTGGCCGGGTCCCCGATGCCGAACAGGTCGAGCAGGACGATGTACGTGGCGTGCAGCGGGTGGTCGTCGGTGGTGATCCAGGAGGCGACGGCCAGGGCCAGCACGGCGGCGGCGATGCCCGCGAACGACCAGCGCAGCCGGGGCGAGAGGAGCGAACCCAGCGGGGCGCCGCGCCCCGAGGTACGCCGCCGTGACAGCGGCTCGCCCTCGTGGGAGACGGCCTCCAGGACCACGGTGCCCCGGCCCGTGGCCGCCGCGGTGCTGGCGTCGTCGGGCAGCAGCCGGGGCCCGTCGTGGCCGCTGCTGTCCGAACCCTCGGCGCCCGCCGGGTCGTTGGTGGTGGAGGACAGCAGGGCGAGGGTGCAGAGCCCGGGGTCTGCGACCTCGCCGGGGCCCGGTGGGTTGCGCTCCACGGCCCGCAGCATCAGCCCGTCGGCACGGACTATCTTGCTGGTGCCGGCGACGGCGGTGGCCGCCAGCGCCGGCGCGGCAGTGTCGGCGTCGGAGAGCACGGTGGTGGACGCGTCGAGCGCGGCGACGTCCAGTCCGGGGACGGCGACGGCCGCCGCCTGGTCGAGCAGCTCTTCGAGATGCTGGCCGAGCTTGCGGTTGTAGAGCCGGATGACCAGGCGCAGTTGGGGGTTGAGCCGCCGGGCGGCGAGCGCGGTCCTGATGTTGACCTCGTCGTCGTCGTGGACGAGCGCGAGCGCGGCGGCCTCGGCCACTCCCGCCTCGACGAGGACGTCGGTGTCGAGTTCGGCCGTCTCGATCAGCCGCGGCAGCGCGGAGTCGCCCGTCCGGGCGTCGGGGCCGCCGGTGGTGGGGCCGTACGTGCGGGCCATCACCGCCGACATCCTGCCGATGAGGGCGGACGCCCTGCCACGGCCGGTGAGCGGCGCGGGATCCCGGCGCTCCGCGCGTACCGGCGGGACGACGAGGGTGACCTGTTCTCCGTAGACCTCACGCAGTTCACCGGCCAGCCGGTGGCCGAGCGCGTCGTCGCCACACACGATCATGTGGCCGGGCTGCGAGCCGTGTTGGACCTGGGGAGGAAGTTGCGGCAGTGACGTCACAGGCACAGTGTGCCCAACGGGACGCCGGGGAAGGCAAGTTCCGGCCGGTCAGCGGGCCGGGGCATGGCCGGCGGCCCGCGAGGATCAGCGCCGTACGGCCCGCAGGACCACGAATTTGGGATCGCTCGCCATCACGTCGCAGTTGCCGAACAGCCGGCGCAGCTTGGTGTGGTAGCCGAGGTGCCTGTTGCCGACGACCCAGAGCTCGCCGCCGGAGCGCAGCGCCTCGCGCGATCCGGTGAACATCCGCCACGCGGTCGCGTCGGTGGTCGACTGGTGGCTGTGGAACGGCGGATTGTTGAGTACGAGGTCGGCCGATCCGGCCGCCACGGTGGCCAGGGCGTCGCCGACGACGAACTCCGCCGGGTTGTCCGTGTCGACGTTCTTGCGGAAGGTCGCCTCGGCGGACGCCACGGCCGAGAAGGACTCGTCGATGAACGTCAGCCGCGCCTCCGGATTGGCGACGGCGACCGCCGTGCCGACGACGCCGTTCCCGCAGCCGAGGTCGACGACATGCTCCCGGCCGTGTCGCTCGGGCAGATGGCGCAGGAAGAATCGCGTCCCGATGTCGAGGCGCTCCGCGCAGAAGATGCCGGCGTGGTTGGTGACGGTCAGCCCCGAGGCGGCGCCGACCCCCTCGGGCACGGTGTATGAGATCGGCCAGGGCCCCGCCGCCGCGCGGTCGGCGGACCGGTCGCCGTCACCGGACCGGTCGGGGGTGCGCCGGGCGGCCGGCGCGCAGAAGATCAGTCGTGCCTTCTTCACCGCCAGCGAGGTCCGGGTGGGACCGAGGATCTGCTCGAAGAGTCTCAGTGTGGAGGTGTGGATCTCGGTGACCTTGCCGGTGGCGACGACGACGGTCTCCGGGCCCACGGCGGGCGCGAGCCGGTGCAGCTGGTCCTCCAGGAAGGAGAGGCTCTTGGGCACCCGGATCAGCAGGACGTCGATCCGCTCGGGCGGTGTGTCCCGGGCCGACAGGAGCCGCACGGCGTCGGTGTCGATGCCGTTGCGCAGCAGATTGGCGCGGGTCGCCCGCTGGGTGAGGTAGGAATCGCTGATCTGTACGGGGTGGTGCGGGGCGAGCGCGGTGGCGAGGGCGCCCCACCGGTCTCCGACGACGACCACCCGGCCGGACAGATCGACGCCTCCCTCCGACCGGTCGCTGCCGGCGCCGGCGGCCTCCTCGGCTTCAGCCTCGGCCTCGGCCTCGGCGAGATGGCGCAACAGATACTCGTCGGCCGCGTCCCAGGCCCGGAGGGTGTCACGGGGCTGCTCGGGAAAGCGCGCGAGGTCGAGATCGCCCCAGGGCGTCGTCAAACGGTTCATCGTCCGCTCAGGCTAACCGAGCGGGCGGGCCGCCGATTCGTCGGCGTAACCCGCTGAACTGCCGTTCAGCCGTTCCCTTCCGTACGGTCCCGGGCCTGCGCCGACTGCTCCCTGCCCATTTCGCGGGCCCGCTGGAGCGCCGCCCTGGCCTGCCGCACGGTCAGTACGGCGGCGAACTCGGAGCGGGCGATGTCGAGGACGACGTCCGCGTCGGCGGGCGGTTCGGGATGGTTGCGCAGGGCGATGTCGGCGGCGGCCAGCGCGAGGATGTCGTCGTCGGGCGACGCGTCGGGCCGGGACATGCTCCGCATGACCTGGTGCCAGAGTCCGCTCATGCCCTCACGCTCCCTCGTCCGCCGGTGCGGCGCCGTCTCCCGGACCGCTTCCCACGCCGCCCGCCGGGCGGTCTCCCGGCCCGGTGGGATGACCGATCGTGCCGAGCACATGCCGGATCATCTCGTCCGCCACGACCTCGCGCGGCACCGTGCCGCCACTGCGGGCCCAGTGCGCCATCAGCTCGTTGATGGCGCCGATCAGGGCGACCGTCGCGAGGGTGTAGTCGCGCGGCACCCCCTCGCCGCGCCCGGCGGCGCGGTCCGCCTCACCGGTCAGGAAATCCGTCCACAGACTGCGCCAGACCACCCGGTGGTCCTCCACCGCGCGGTTCACACCGATCACCTCGACGAACGCGACCTGCGCGGACGCCAGGTCGGCGGTCACCGCGCCGACGTAGGCGCGCACCAGCGCCGTCACCCTCGTCCGGGTGTCGGCCGTGTCCATCCCGGGATCGGCGAGGGCGGCGAGCGTCGCCTCCATGCCCGCCCGCGCGACCTTGTTGTGCAGCGCGATCAGCAGCGCCTCGCGCCCTTCGAACTCCTCGTAGAAGGCGCGGATCGACACATGCGCCGTGGCACAGATCCGTTCGATCGACGTGCCCACGTAGCCGCGGGTCGTGAAGAGGTCGGTCGCCGTCGTCAGCAGCCGCTCACGGCGCAGCGCCTTCCGCGCGTGTCCGGGGCCGGGTTCCGCCCGGCGGAAAGCGTCCGTGCCGCGTGCGGGTTCATCCGTCGATTCCATCCGCGCTCCCCGAATCAAGCCATGCCCGAATCACGCCATGCGCCCATGGCGGGGTCACCGGTAAGAGTGCTTACCGAGCATGGCACGCGCCGCGCGCCCGTCGGTCGGATTCGGCGAAAAAGGGAAGCCGTTCGGCGGGGAAATCGCGGTCGGCGCCTTCAACAGCTCATGCGTTCGAAAGCGTGGGGCGAATCATTCCCGCTCACTCCTGACCCGTTCGACCTCAGCCACCACAGCGGCCACAGCCGCCTCACCGGCACGGTTGTCTCGTCGGCACCGCCGTCCCGGCGCCCGCGCGACGTAACCCGAGTGCCCGCGCGGCAACCCGACTGGCGGGCAGATGCGGGTCCCCGGAGTGCGCTGACAATTCATCACTTCTAGCGTCGGGAGCGCTGTGTGGCGCGTTCGGCATTTCCCGCCGTGGCGTCCGCCATGTCCCGGGACCCTCACGAGTGGAGATCCGATGCGCACGACAGCTACGGCCTCGGCGGCGGTCGCGGGCGCCGCGGCCCTCATCCTCGGGGCGGGGTCGGCCGCGTTCGCGGACGATGTGGCGGAGTACGACTTCAGCGTCTCCCCCGAGACGGTCGCGCCGGGCGGCGAGGTGACGATCGGCGGCAGCGGATGCAAGGCGCCGACGGTGACCGTGTCGTCGGGGGTGTTCGAAACCGTCACCCTCAAGGACGGCGAGGAGAAGTCGGCCAGGGTCTTCGACGACGTGAAGCCCGAGGCCGAGTACGAGATCACCTTCGACTGCGACGGTGTGATCCGCTCGGTGCCGCTGATGATCAAGTCCGGCAAGGCGGTGGCGACCGGCAAGGCCGTCGCGTCGGACGGCGCGGTCGAGCCGGACGGCGTCGTCGAGCCCGGGAAGGGCGTCGTCGAGCCCGGGAAGACGGGCAGGCCGGACAGGCCGGGGAAGCCGCCGGGGCCGCCGCACTCGTCCGCGCCGCTCGGTTCGCCGGAGCCGCTGGAGCCGCTCCTGCCCGCCCGTCCGAAGCCTCGGCCCCACGGGTCCCACGATCCCGACGCGAACAGCACGGACGGCGCCCACAAGGGCGTGAAGGCCGGTGTCGGGGGCAGCACCGACGGCGGCCCGAACACGGCGGGCCTGGCGGTCGGAGCAGCGGTCATCGCGGTCGCGGTCGGCGGCGCCGTCCGTCTGGTCCGCAGCCGGCCGGTGAACGGCTCCTGACCACGTCCCCGCCCGTGGGTACGGGCGCGCCTCGCCACGCGGCCGTACCCACGGGCCCGATCGCGGTGCCCGAGGACACGTCATGACGGAAACGGAAAGGCTCCTCCGGGCCTCCCGGTGGTCGACGGTCGTACTGCTCCTGCTCGTCGGTGTCTTCGTGGTGCGGGTCAGCGGCGAGGGGCGGCTCGTCCTCCCGCCGCAGCCCGCCGGTGCGGGACCCGCCGTGTCGGACGCCGGCCCGGACCCGGACACGGACGCCGTCCCGATGCCGCGCCCGGCCGGGACGGCCGCGAAGGCGGCCCCTCCCCTCCCGGGCTCCGCCGCGACCCGGATCCGTATCCCGTCCGTACGCGTGGACGCGCCGATGACCCGCGTGTCCCTGGACCCGGAGGGCTGGATCGACGCGCCGCCGCCCGGCAGACCGGATCTGGCGGGCCACTTCCGGGGCTCGGTGACACCGGGCGAGCAGGGCACCTCGGTGATCGTGGGTCATGTCGACACCGCCGAGGGCCCCGCCGTCTTCTACGACTTGGGCCGGCTCGCCGAGGACAGCCGCGTCGAGGTGACGCGCGCCGACGGCACCACGGCGGTGTTCACGGTCTACGGCGTCAAGGGTTTCACCAAGCGGAACTTCCCGGCCGAGAGCGTCTACCGCCCGACCGGGGCGCCGGAGCTGCGCCTGATCACCTGCGGCGGCGCGTTCACCGAGAAGACCGGGTACCAGGGCAACGTCGTCGCCTTCGCGCGCCTCACCGAGACCCGCAAAGCCGCCTGACCGGCGGCGACGCGGCAAATCCGGTTGCGGCGCGCGCGGCACTCCGCTGGGGTGGGCGGATGGACATCGAAGCTGTACGGGCGCAGTTCGACCGCCAGATGCGCCGGGAGGCCCCGGCCGACGGCCCCGGCGCCGTGGTCGAACGGACCGGCGCCGTCGTCCGCCAGACTGCGGCGCCCGTCCGCACATCGGACGCGGCGGGGCGGATCGCGGAAGCGGACGGCGGCTGGAACGGGGTCCTCTGGTCGGACCTGGACACGGAATCGGCCGATGCGGCGATCGCCGAACAGATACGCCATTTCACCTCCCTCGGCCTGGAGTTCGAGTGGAAGCTCTACTCCCACGACGCGCCCCACGACCTCGCCGGACGGCTGGTCTCCGCCGGGTTCGAACCCGAGCCGCCGGAGACCCTGATGATCGCCGAGGCCGCCGCCCTGCCGACCGATGTGGCGCTTCCCGACGGGGTGCGGCTGGTGCCGGTGACCGATGCGGCGGGCGTGGAGCTGATGGCCGAGGTCCACGAGCGGGCTTTCGGTACGGACCGGTCGCACACCCGCGAGAGGCTGCTGGCGCAGCTCGCTGCCGCGCCGGGCAGCGTCGCGGCGGCTGTCGCCATGGCCGGTGACGTACCGGTGAGCGCCGCGCGGATGGAGCTGCCGGCCGGCACCGAGTTCGCGGGCCTCTGGGGCGGCGGCACCGTCCCCGCCTGGCGCGGCCGGGGTCTCTACCGCGCCCTGGTCGCCTTCCGGGCGCGCCTGGCCGCCGAGCGGGGCTTCCGCTACCTCCAGGTCGACGCGTCGAGCCAGAGCCGCCCCATCCTGCGGCGGCTGGGATTCGAGGAGCTGAGCACGACCACGCCGTACGTCTACACGCCGTGACCCCCCTGGGACCCCCGTGACCCCCCGGGCCGGGGCGCCGTCAGACGTCGCGTCGGCGCAGCGCCCCGGCGGCGGCCAGGAGCAGCGCCGCCGTGCACCCGGCCACCAGCCACAGCGACGGCCAGGGCCCCAGGCTGCCGACCGTCTCGGCGGTCGCGTCGGAGGTCTGGGTGAGCTTCTCCAGTGCCGCGGTCGGCGACAGACCGGCGATCCAGCGTTGCGCGTCCCCGAAGAGCGGGCCGAAGAGGGACGGCAGCAGGAGCAGGCCGACGACGGTGGTGACCGCGCCGGCCGAGTGCCGTACGAGCGTCCCCACGGCCAGGCCCAGCAGCCCGGCGACGGCGATGGAGCCCGCGATGCCGAAGAGGGCGGGCAGCGGCTCACCGGTCGGGTGCCGGGCGGGCAGCAGCGCGCCACCGGCCAGGACGGCGAGGGAGCAGGAGACCAGAGAGATCACGTACAGCAGACCGGCGACGAGTGCCACCTTCGCCCCGAGGACGGTTCCCCGCCTCGGGTTGGCCGCGAGAGTCGTACGGATGGTGCCGCTGCCGTACTCGCCGGTGATGGTCATCGCGCCGACGACGGCGGCGAGCATCTGTGCGACGGCGGCCAGGGTGAGGCTGCCGCCGATGACGGTGTCGTCGTCCTGGAGGCTGCTGGTGGCGGCGACGAACACCGCGCCGACGACGGGGACCAGCGCGGTGGCGACCGTCGTCCACACCGTGGAGCGCACGCTCCGGAACTTGATCCACTCGGCGGCGAGGGCCTGCGGGAATCCGGCCCGCGCGGTGGGGACGCCGTTCGTCATCGGACCGCCTCCGCCCCGGTCGCGGCCCGGTCGGCGCGGTATTCGGCCGAGTCGCCGGCCAGCGCCGTGTAGACCTCCTCCAGCGTGGAGTGGGCCGGGGTGAGTTCGTGGACGGCGAGAGCGTGGTCGCGTGCCAGGTCGCCGATGGCCCTGGCGTCGCCGCCTTCGACCCGCCAGCCGCCGCCGGGGTCCAGCCGTACACCCCATCCCCTGGCTTCCAGCAGGGCCCGCAGTCTCTCCGGTTCCGGGGAGCGGACGAGCGTGTGGGAGCGGGAGTTGGCGCGGATGAAGTCGCGCGTCGTGGTGTCGGCGAGGAGCCTGCCGCAGCCGATCACGATGAGATGGTCGGCGGTGAGTTCCATCTCGCTCATCAGATGGCTGGAGAGGAAGACCGTACGGCCTTGCGCGGCGAGGGACTTCATCAGTCCGCGGATCCAGCGGATGCCCTCGGTGTCGAGGCCGTTGACCGGTTCGTCCAGGATGAGCACCTCGGGGTCGCCGATCAGCGCGGCGGCGATCCCCAGCCGCTGGCCCATGCCGAGCGAGTACCCCTTGGTGCGGGTCCGGGCGGTGTCGGCGGGCAGGCCGACGAGGTCGAGCACGTCGTCGACGCGCCGTGCCGGGATGCCGTTGCTCGCCGCGAGGGCTGCGAGGTGGCGCTCCGCGGACCGGCCGCCGTGGACCGACCTGGCGTCCAGGAGGGAGCCGACGGTGCGCAGTGGGGCCGCGAGGTCGGCGTAGCGCTTGCCCGAGACCGTGACGCGGCCCGCGGTCGGGGTGTCGAGCCCGAGGATGAGCCGCATGGTGGTCGACTTGCCCGCTCCGTTCGGGCCGAGAAAGCCGGTCACCCTGCCGGGCCGCACGGTGAACGACAGCCTGTCGACGGCGTTCCTGCCGCCGTACCGCTTGGTGAGTTCCGTTGCTTCGATCATGCTGTCGACGCTACGGAGAGGCCCCTACACGGGCATCCGTCGTCCGGAGTCGGTGACTACTCCGGCGGGAGTAGCCCCCACCGGCGAGCCCCGGGGGCACCGATCAGCGCTCCCCGGCCCGCACCAGACCTGTCTCGTAGGCGAGGACCACGAGCTGCGCCCTGTCCCGGACGCCGAGTTTGGTCATGGCCCGGCTGACATGCGTCTTGGCCGTCAGCGGGCTCATGATCAGCTCCGTGCCGATCTCGGTGTTGGACAGGCCGCCCGCGACCAGCGCCACCACCTCGCGCTCCCGGTCGGTGAGCGGGGCGAGTCGCTCGGCGCCGAGTGCCTCGGGCGCCTTGAGTCTGGCGAACTCCTCGACGACGGAGCGGGTGACGGCGGGGGCCAGCAGGCTCTGTCCGGCGGCGACGGTGCGGATCGCCGCCCGCAGGTCGTCGGGCTCGATGTCCTTGAGCAGAAAGCCGGCCGCGCCGTGCCGCAGCGCCTCGAAGACGTAGGAGTCGACCTGGTACGTGGTGAGCATGACGACCCGGACCGCGTCGAGGGCGCGGTCCTCGGCGATGCGCCGGGTGGCCTCGATGCCGTCGATGCCGGGCATCCGGATGTCCATGAGCACGACGTCCGGCCGGGTGGTGCGTACGGCCTCCACCGCCCTGATGCCGTCGGGGGCCTCGGCGACCACCACGAGGTCGTCGGTCAGATCGAGCAGCGCGCGGAATCCGGCGCGTACGACGGTCTGGTCGTCCGCCAGCACCACCCGCACCGTCATGACGGCCCCTCCGACGGCTCGGGGCGCGGACCGGCGGGCAGCCAGGCGCGTACGAGGAATCCGCCGCCGGGCACCGGCCCGTACTCGACGCCCCCGCCGGCCGCGACGGCGCGCTCCCGCATCCCGATCAGCCCGAATCCGCCACCCTCCTCGGGTTCCCGGCCCGGTGCCGCTCCCCCGCCCTCCCCGTCGTCGGCGATCTCGACGACCAGCCGGTCGTCCCGGCGGACGAGGGAGACCGCGGCGCGCCGGGCGCCGGAGTGTCTGACGACATTGGTCAGGGCCTCCTGCACGATGCGATGGACGGCGAGTTCGGCCATCGGCGACAGCCCGCCGAGCTCCCCCTCCCGCCGTACCACCAGCTCGACGCCGGCGCCCTCGAACCGCTCGGCCAACTCCCCGAGTCCGTCGATCCCGGGCACCGGGGCGGTCGGCTCGTCGTCCCGCTCGCGCAGGACCGTGACGGTCGCCCGCAGTTCGCGGACGGCCTCCTTGCCCGAGTCACGCACCTGCCGCATCGCCTTCCTGGAGATCTCCGGCCGCGCGTCGAGCGCGTCGAGCGCCACGCCCGCCTGCACGGTCATGGCGGTCACCGTGTGGGCGACGATGTCGTGCAGTTCGCGGGCGATCCGTACCCGCTCCTCGCGGACCCGACGCGCCGCCTCCCGCTCACGGTCCTCCTCCGCGCGGGCGGCCCTGGCCTCGTACTCGTGCAGCAACTCCCGCCGCATACGGACCGCTTCGCCGAGCAGCAGGGGGATGAGCGGCCAGATCATCTCCAGCACCGGCAGTCCCTGCGGATTGACCACGTCGTGCCCCACCCGCAGCGCCACCGCGCCCGAGACGACCGCGGCCACCGCCCCGGTCCACACCGTGCGCCGCCGGTCGCCCAGGACGGCGACCGTGTAGAGCGCCACTATCACCGGCAGATTCAGCAGCTCCCCGATGTGCCCGTACAGCGCCCAGCCGGCGCAGGCGGCCCCGGTGACCGTGACGACCGGGAGGGGCGCGCGGCGCCTCGCGACCAGCGCGAGGACCGAGACGGCGACGAGCAGCCAGGTGAACCAGTCGGCCTGCCGGTAGTCGGGATCGTTCACGGCGGCGTCGGACGCGGTGAACAGGCCCACGGCCGCGGCCACCAGCAGATCGGCGGTGAGCGGCGGCACCGTCCTGACACGGAGAAGCAGGCGCTCGAAGGTCATCTCCCGGTTCACGCCGTTCACGCTAGGCGGCCCCGCCCCGCCCCGCATACGCCGGTGGGAGTAGCCGTCGGGTGAAGAACCGGAAAATATTCCCCGATCGCGTCCGAAGGAAATTTCTCCGGCGTCCCGAGCGATTTTCCGGTGTGCCGCCCGGGATCGACAAGACGTCCCGTACTCGTACGCATGCACCGTGCTACTGTAGTCGTCAGTTGCAGTTGTGGTTCCCGAAGACTTCAAGTGCTCTCGCCGACTTTATGTGCCGGTGGGCGCGCTTTTGTATTTCCGGTGTTTTTCCGGACGGGGTAATCATCTAAGGCGACGCGGGGTTCGCACAGTGCGCACCCCCGGGCAGCATTGCCCTGAAGGAGATCAAAATGGCTAGTGGCACCGTCAAGTGGTTCAACGCGGAAAAGGGTTTCGGCTTCATCGAGCAGGACGGCGGCGGCGCTGACGTCTTCGCCCACTACTCGAACATCGCCGCCCAGGGCTTCCGTGAGCTGCAGGAGGGCCAGAAGGTGAACTTCGACGTCACGCAGGGCCAGAAGGGCCCGCAGGCGGAGAACATCGTTCCCGCCTGACGTCAGGCGTCAGACGTAGCTGGGGCCCCGCACCTCGCGGTGCGGGCCCCGGCTACGTTGCTTTTTCTCCGGGGCCCGCCCGGTGCGCGTGACACCTTGGAGTGTGGCGCGGGACCAGGTTTCTCCTCGCTGTCCTGACGGCCGGCCGACAAATCTCGACCGATGTCGGCCCCGCACCGGACTGCCGGGCCCCGCATGTGGACGACCCGGTCGCCCTCATGCCGTACACCCGCTCCACTCCGAGCAATTCCCCTGTGCCGATTCACGACGTTTCACGTCCCGGCGCTGTTCTGTTTTTGTTTTCCCCCGGCTCGTTCTTGCGATTCTTTGCGCGGTCATTCTGCCCAAGAGTTCCTCGATACGTGCCGCATCGAGAGAGGTTCAGCATGAACCGCACGCCTCGCACGAATGACCGTTACTCACGTACCCGCTCCGGCGGCTCCGGTGGTGGCGGCAGCCGCTTCCGCCCGGGATCGGGGGGCTCCGGCGGCCGGTCCGGCTCCTCCGGGCGCTCCGGCGGCGGCTACGGCCGTCGTCCCGCCGCCGTGCAGGGCGAATTCGCCCTGCCGGTCACCATCACTCCCGCCCTGCCCGCCGTGTCGACCTTCGCCGAGCTGGACATGCCGTCGCCGGTGATGACGACGCTCACCGGCCTCGGTATGAGCGAGCCGTTCCCCATCCAGGCGGCGACGCTGCCCAACTCGCTGGCCGGCCGCGACGTCCTCGGGCGCGGTCGCACCGGCTCCGGCAAGACCCTCGCCTTCGGCCTGGCACTCCTCGTCCGCACCGCCGGACAGCGGGCCCAGCCGAAGCAGCCGCTGGCGCTCGTCCTCGTACCGACCCGTGAGCTCGCCCAGCAGGTCACCGACGCGCTGACGCCGTACGCCCGCTCGCTGAAGCTGCGGCTCGCGACCGTCGTCGGCGGAATGTCGATCGGCCGCCAGGCCGGCGCGCTGCGCGTCGGCGCCGAGGTCGTCGTGGCGACCCCGGGACGGCTCAAGGACCTCATCGAGCGCGGCGACTGCCGGCTGGACCGGGTCGCCATCACCGTCCTCGACGAGGCCGACCAGATGGCCGACATGGGCTTCATGCCGCAGGTGACCGAACTCCTCGACCAGGTACGGCCCGACGGCCAGCGGATGCTGTTCTCGGCGACGCTGGACCGCAATGTCGACCTGCTGGTCCGCCGCTATCTGAACGACCCGGTGGTCCACTCCGTCGACGCCGCCGTCGGCACGGTCACCACCATGGAGCATCACGTCCTGCATGTGCAGAACGCCGACAAGTACGCGACCACCACGGAGATCGCGGCGCGCGACGGCAGGGTGCTGATGTTCCTGGACACCAAGCACGCCGTCGACCGGCTGACCGACCATCTGCTGAAGAGCGGTGTACGGGCGGCGGCCCTGCACGGGGGCAAGTCGCAGCCGCAGCGCACCCGGACGCTCGCCCGGTTCAAGACGGGTCATGTCACGGTGCTCGTGGCGACGAACGTCGCGGCGCGCGGCATCCACATCGACAATCTCGACCTCGTCGTGAACGTCGACCCGCCGAGCGACCACAAGGACTATCTGCACCGGGGCGGGCGCACCGCGCGCGCCGGGGAGTCCGGCAGTGTCGTCACGCTCGTCCTGCCGAACCAGCGCCGTGAGATGACCCGTCTGATGGCCGACGCGGGCATCGTTCCGCAGGTCGCGCAGGTGCACTCCGGAGAGGCCGAGCTGACCCGGATCACCGGGGCGCAGGCGCCCTCCGGTATTCCCGTGGTCATCTCCACGCCCGTGTCGGAACGGGCCAAGAGCGGTTCGGGCAGCCGTGGCCGCAGCCGTCCGGCCCAGGGCCGCAGGTCCTCGGGGGCCGGCGGCTCGGGAGGACGGTCGGGCGGGTCGCGCCAGTCGTCGTCGCGCAGCTGGTCCGCCTAGCCCCGGCCGGGCCGCTGAGGCCCGGCCGTCACGCGGAGGGCCCCGTC
>NZ_JBHXRM010000068.1:0-28440 GCF_042716895.1 Streptomyces sp. NPDC058653
GTACAGAAACTCGTCGACGACCACACAGACGGCCGCATCCTCGGCTTCATCGGCGAACCACACGTCAACGTCCTCCAACTCAACATCGCGCTGAAATCGCTCGTCCAGAAATGATCCGGCCGCGGCACACGGTCGTGTCGCGACGGCACACGCAACAGAAGGCGGTGCGCCCATGACTCGGGTGCTGGTGGTCGAGGACGAACCACAACTCGTAAGGGCTCTTGAGATCAATCTGAGAGCGCGCGAGTACGAGGTGGAGTCCGCATCCGACGGCGGAACAGGTCTGCGCCTCGCCGCCGCGCGCGCCCCGGACGTCGTCCTGCTGGACCTCGGTTTACCCGACATGGACGGCATCAACGTGATCAAGGCGCTCCGGCACTCCAGCCGGGTGCCGATCCTGGTGGTCTCCGCCCGCCAGTCGTCGGACGAGAGGATTACGGCGCTGGACGCGGGCGCCGACGACTACATCACCAAGCCGTTCGACATGAGCGAACTGGTGGCGCGGCTCCGCGCGGCGGCCCGCCGCGCGGAGCGGGCGGTCCGGGGGGTGCGGGGGGTGCCCGTCGGCGGTACGTCGATCGTCAGCACCGACGAGTTCACCGTCGATCTGCTGGCGAAGAGGGCCAGGCGCCACGGCCAGGACGTGCGGCTCACCCCGACCGAATGGCAGCTGCTCGAAGTGCTCATCCGCCATCGTGGCCGGCTCGTGGGACAGAGGCAGCTGCTCCACGAGGTGTGGGGCACCTCCTACGACAGGCAGACCAACCATCTCCGCGTCTACATGGCCCAGTTGAGGCGCAAGCTCGAAGCCGACCCGTCGCATCCGCGGTATCTCATCACCTCTCCCGGCATGGGCTACCGCTTCGAGATCTGAGGCTCCGCGCGGACCCGGTACCCACCCCGTCGACCGAGAAGATCGGAATCATGAGACGCGGCAAGCTCCGTATTTATCTCGGCGCGGCGCCCGGCGTCGGCAAGACGTACGCGATGCTCTCCGAGGCGCAGCGCCGGGTCGAGCGCGGTACCGACTGCGTCGTGGCGTTCGTGGAGCATCACAGCCGTCCCCGTACGGAGGTGATGCTCCACGGCCTGGAGCAGATCGGGCGGCTGGAGGTCCGGTACCGGGGCACCGTCTTCACCGAGATGGACGTTGACGCCGTCATCGAGCGTCACCCCGCCGTCGCCCTGGTGGACGAACTCGCGCACACCAATGTGCCGGGCTCCCGCAACGCCAAGCGCTGGAAGGACGTCGAGGAGCTGCTCAAGGCGGGGATCGACGTCATATCCACGGTCAACATCCAGCATCTGGAATCGCTCGGCGACGTCGTGGAGTCGATAACGGGCGTTCGGCAGCGGGAGACCGTCCCCGACGAAGTGGTGCGGCACGCGGACCAGATCGAACTGGTCGACATGGACCCGCAGGCGCTGCGGCGCCGGATGGCGCACGGCAACATCTACCAGCCCGACAAGCTGGACGCGGCCCTGTCCAACTACTTCCGGCCCGGAAACCTCACCGCGCTGCGCGAGTTGGCCCTGCTGTGGACCGCGGACCGGGTGGACGAGTATCTCCAGCAGTACCGGGGTGAGCACAACATCCGCTCCACCTGGGGCGCCCGTGAGCGCATCGTCGTCGGCCTGACCGGCGGTCCCGAGGGCCGTACGCTCATCCGCCGCGCCGCCCGGCTCGCGGAGAAGGGGGCCGGCGGTGAGGTGCTGGCCGTCTACATCGCCCGCAGCGACGGACTCACCTCGGCCTCGCCGAAGGAGCTCGCAGCCCAGCGGATCCTGGTCGAGGAGCTGGGCGGCACCTTCCATCACGTCATAGGGGACGACGTGGCCTCGGCGTTGCTGGAGTTCGCGCGGGGGGTCAACGCCACGCAGATCGTGCTCGGTTCGAGCCGCCGCAGGACCTGGCAGTACGTGCTCGGGCCCGGGGTCGGCCAGACGGTCACCCGCGGGGCCGGACCGGACCTCGACGTCCATATCGTCACCCACGAGGAGGCCGCCAGGGGGCGCGGTCTGCCGGTGGCGCGTGGTGCGCGCCTGGGGCGCGCGCGAAGCGTCGGGGGCTGGCTCACGGGCGTCGCGGGGCCGGTCCTGCTGACCCTGCTGCTGGACGGGATGGCGCCCGACGTCGGCCTCGCCAACGACATGCTGCTGTTCCTGACGCTGACGGTGGCCGCCGCCCTGCTCGGCGGGCTGGTCCCGGCGCTCGCCTCCGCGGCCTCCGGCTCACTGCTGCTGAACTACTACTTCACCCCGCCGGTGCACGAGTTCACGATCGCCGACCCGCAGAACATCGTCGCCATCGCGATCTTCTTCGCGGTCGCGGTCTCGGTGGCGTCCGTCGTCGACATCGCGGCCCGCCGTACCCACCAGGCCGCCCGGCTGCGCGCCGAGTCCGAGATCCTGTCCTTCCTCGCGGGCAGTGTGCTCCGTGGTGAGACGACGCTCGACGCCCTGCTGGAGCGGGTCCGCGAGACCTTCGCGATGGAATCCGTTGCTCTGCTGGAGCGCGAGAGCGACACCGCTCCCTGGACCTGCGCGGGCAGCGTCGGGACGGCCGAGCGGGTGGTACGCCCGGAGGACGCCGATGTCGACATGCCGATAGGGGACCATATGGCGCTCGCCCTGTCGGGCCGGGTGCTGCCCGCCGAGGACCGCCGGGTGCTCTCCGCCTTCGCCGCCCAGGCCGCCGTCGTCCTGGACCGCCAACGGCTGGTCGGCGAGGCCGGGCAGGCCCGCGAGCTGGCCGAGGGCAACCGGATCCGTACGGCGCTGCTCGCGGCGGTCAGCCACGATCTGCGGACGCCGCTGGCCGGTATCAAGGCGTCGGTGACCTCGCTGCGCTCCGACGACGTCGAGTGGTCCGACGAGGACCACCAGGAACTGCTGGCGGGTATCGAGGAGGGCGCCGACCGGCTCGACCATCTGATCGGGAACCTGCTCGACATGTCCCGGCTCCAGACCGGCACGGTGACCACGCTGATCCGGGAGATCGATCTGGACGAGGTGGTTCCGATGGCGCTCGGCGGGGTGCCGGAAGGCAGCGTCGTACTGGACATTCCCGAGGACGTGCCGATGGTGGCGGTCGATCCGGGCCTGCTGGAGCGCGCGGTGGCCAACATCGTGGAGAACGCGGTCAAGTACAGCCCCCAGGACGCGCCGGTGCTCGTCTCCGCCAGCGCGATCGCCGACCGGGTCGAGGTCCGGGTGGTGGACCGGGGTCCCGGTGTCCCGGACGACGCGAAGGACCGGATCTTCGCCCCCTTCCAGCGGTACGGGGACGCTCCTCGGGGCGCCGGAGTCGGGCTCGGCCTGGCGGTCGCCCGGGGCTTCGCGGAGGCGATGGGCGGCACGCTCGCCGCCGAGGACACCCCGGGCGGCGGCTTCACCATGGTCCTGACCCTGCGGTCCGCACCGGGTCATCCGCCGGCGCGCCCCGACCTGCCGGCCACGGCGACGTCGTGAACACGGCCCGGGGCCGGAGCCGTGGCCCGGGGCGGTCTCCGTGGGAGGGCCACCGGGCCACGACTCCGTACGCGGCACGGGCCGCGCGGCTACGCGTTCTCGATCACGTTGATGGAGGCGGAAGGACAGCCGGCGGCGGCGTCACGGACGGCCGCGTGCAGTGCCTCCCCCGGCTCGGCCTCCAGCAGCACGACGATCGCGTCCTCGTCACGCTGGTCGAACACCTCCGGCACGAGTTCGACGCACATGCCGGCGCCGCAGCACTGGTCCTCGTTCACGGTGATTTTCATTCGGATCCCCTTTTCCAGACGGTCAGTTGACCGGAGACAGGCCAAGAGGATCACCCTTTCACGGGCACCTCGCGGCAGCCACCCGCTACGCCCGTGGCGAGGGCCATGTCGCCCCGGTGGCCGGTCCGGGCGCGGGTCCGGGCGCGGGTCCCGGCGCGGGTCCCGGCGCGGGTCCTGGCACGGACAACGCGCCGGCGGGCGGGCGGTCAGAGCGTGAGGGCCTCCACGAGTGTCCAGATCGCGAGTCCGGTCATACAGAGGGCGCCGACGCGCTGAACGGTCTTGAGGGGGACACGCTGCGCGATGAAGCGGCCGGCCAGCAGGGCGAGCGCGGAGACCGACATCAGGGCGAGGGCCGAGCCGATCGCGGTGGGCAGCCAGCCGTTGCTCGCGGCCAGGTTGGCGGTGGTGATCTGGGTGAGGTCGCCCCATTCGCTGATGAAGACGGCCATGAAGGCGGTGGTGTAGACGGGCCAGAAGCCGGTGACGGTCTTGCCGCCGCCCTCCTCGTCGTCGTCGCCCCCGCTGCGCAGCAGAACGACGGCGCCGAACGCGAACAGCGCGGCGGAGACCAGCTTGACGGCGATCTCCGGGAGCAGACCCAGCAGGCTGCCGGCGCCCACGGCGATGGCGACGTGCACGACGAACGCGGTGGAGGTGCCGAACCAGACGTACAGCGGCCGCATCCGGGTGCCCATGGCCAGTGAGGCGAACATGGTCTTGTCGGGGAGCTCCGCGAGGAAGATGAGCCCGAAGGCGGTGATGATCGCCAGGGGGTCGAAAGTCATTCCCATTGCTTTCTGCTGGGGCCGGGCCGTGAGCTCGTACGGCACCCAGAGGGCGACGGGAGGAACCACTCGACCCGGCACGACGGTCGGCCCGCACAGCGGTACGGGCCGGATCATGCCTGGTCGAAGGTCTCGTCCGCCCCGCGTGGAACGCGGTGGCCCGGTGGCCGGGACGCCTCGCGGCGTCCAGTGTGTCGACCAGCGGTTCTCGGGACTACTCCCCTTCGCTGCCGCCTACGGTAACAGGCGCCGCGGAGACCGAACAAACTGTCGAGAGAGGGAGCTCGGTCGGCGATTTCTCGCTGTTCCGCCGCTCTTCCCACGGTCTTACGCGCGGATGGTCCGGCGCGCGCATGGTCCGGCGGGCGCATGGTCCGGCGCGCGCGGGGCGTGTGCTCCGGCTACGTCGCCGAGGCGGCCAGTTGCCCCCTGCGCACCGCGGACACCAGGGCCGCGTGGTCGCGTTCGTTCTGGTCGGCGTAGCTCTCGGCGAAGTCGGAGAGCGCGTTGTCGAAGACCGGGCCGCCCCCCAGATACGCGCCGATCGCGATCCGGTCGCCCGAGCGGGCGTGGGCGCGGGCGAGCGTCGCGCCGCAGAGCTCGGCGAAGACCCGCATGCCGTCGGGGACCATGTCCTGCGGCACCAGGATGCCTTTCCAGTCGTGCAACTGCCTTATGTAGAAGTCGCGTTGGCGTCCGTCGTACCCACGCACCCGGTCCCATCCGAGGAAGACGTCGCCCACCGCCTGCATGAGCCGCTGGCCGGCGACCACGCGATGGCCCTGATTCGTGTACTGGCTCTCGCCGACGTGCTCGGCCAGTACCGAGCGGCCCGCCTCCTTCGCCTGGAGGATCAGCGGATCCGAGTCGTCCTTGCCCAGCAGGAGCACGATCCAGCAGCGCGTGCCCACGCTGCCCACGCCGACGACCTTGCGGGCCATGTCGACCACGCGGTACTGCCGGAGCAACTGCCTGCGCTCGGTGGACAGACTCCGCCCGTACCGGTCGACCAGCTCGCGCAGTTCGCCGACGAGCGAGTCGTGCTCCGCGCCCCGCAGCAGGTCGTCGACCGGCACGACCAGCGGCGGATCGGGGGCGAACCGGCGCTCCCCGTCGAACGGCCGGGTCAGTTTCCGGAAGGCCTGGAGGCTGTCGCGGGACCGCGCCTTCGTCATCGTCCTCGACAGCCGCTCCCGGCCCTTCGCGGGCAGCCGCCGGTCGGCCAGCGGCCGGAGCTCCTCCATGTCCGCCCGGGTGTACCAGACGTCGAGATTGCCCATGTCGGCGAACATGCGCATGCGCTCGCGGTAGGAACGTACGGCGGCCCGTACGATCACCGACCGCTCCTTCGTGGAGTAGCCGTTCTCGCGCCCGGCGATGACCAGACTCGCCGCCAGTCGTTTGACGTCCCACTCCCAGGGGCCCGGCAGTGTCTCGTCGAAGTCGTTGATGTCGAAGACCAGCCGCCGTTCGGGCGAGCCGAGGAGCCGGAAGTTCAGCAGGTGCGCGTCCCCGCAGAGCTGCGCCGTGATGCCGGAGACCGGGGTGGCCGCCAGGTCACCGGCCATGATCGCGGCGGCGCCCCGGTAGAAGCGGAAGGGCGACTCGGTCATCCGGCCGTACCGGATGGGCACCAGTTCCGGCACCCGGGACTGGGACTGCGCGTCCACCACCGCCACCGGGTCGGGCCGGTCACGGGCCGGCTCGAACCCCGCGTGGCTGGACCTCGGTGCCCGCTTACGGGCCGCCCTGCCCCGCTCGGCCCTCTCCCGGGGCGAGAGGTGGTCGGCGGCTCCCCGCGGTACGCCGGCGCCGAAGGCGGCGCCGTGGCCCGTGCCGGGCTCTGCGCCGGAGTTTCCGCGTGGAGCCTCGCCGGAGTCTCTGCCGCGCCTGGTCATCGCTGCGCCTCCACCCCGAGAGCCGGCCCCCACCCGTCTCACTATCCGGCGCCCGCCCGCCCGTCGCACGTCGGCCCGGCCGGCGCCGCCCGCGTCCGGGCCACCAGATCCGGTGTCTCCGGCCGCCCGGTGTGGGGCACCTCCCTGCGCACAACCCGTTCCCTGCATACCCCCCATGGGTATATGCTCCGGCGTGTTCGGGGGGCCGCCGCACCAGGGAGGGGAATCACAATGAGCGTCGAAGGGCACGTGGCCGAGGGGTACGAGACGGTCCGTCAGGTCTTCCGGAGGATGGTGGACGACGGCCGCGAGACCGGGGCGGGCCTGTCGGTGTGGCGGGACGGTGTCGAGGTCGTCCGGCTCACCGGCGGCTGGGCCGACACCGGGCGGCGGCGGCCCTGGCGGCCCGACACGCTGGTCCAGCCCTACTCGGTGTCGAAGCCGTTCGCCGCGCTCGCGGCCCTGGTGGCGGTGCGGGACGGCGCGCTGACGCTGGACGAGCCGATCGGGCGGTACTGGCCGGAGTACGGGGTCGCGGGGAAGGAGCGGACCACGCTGCGCCATGTCCTGACCCATCAGGCGGGCCAGGCCCGGTTCCCGGTGGCGGCGACGGGGACGGATCTGCTGGACGACGCGCGGCTGCGCGAGATCCTCGCCGTATCGGCCCCGGAGTACGTCCCCGGTACGTCGCTGGGCGAACACGCCCTGACCTACGGCCACCTCATCGACGGGGTGCTGCGGGCGGGGGCGGGCGTCTCGCTGGAGCGGATCTTCGCCGACGTCGTACGGCCCGCGCTCGGGCTCGACGGGTGGTTCGGCGTACCGGACGGGGAACTGCACCGGGTCGCCGACCTTGAGCACACCTCTCCCGAGTGGCCCCGACAACTGCCGCAGGAACCGTGGTTGACCATCCCCTCCGGCCTGCTGGACATGGAGCGGATGAACTCGACGAAGTGGCGGCAGTCGGTCTTCGGCGCGGCCAATCTGCATGCCACCGCGACCTCCGTGGCGAAGTTCTTCGCCGACCTCACCCGCACGGACGGCCCGGTCCACCGGCTGCTGGGCGGTGAACTGCACGCCGCGTATCTCGCGCCGCAGGTCCGCCGGCACGACGAGGTCTTCGCGACCACCGTCGGCTGGACGCTGGGCCTCATACGCGACGACGGGAAGATCGCCAAGGGCGGTCTCGGCGGGTCGGCGGCGTGGTGGTCGGTCAAGCACGGGCACTCGTGCGCGTTCCTGACCCGCAGGCTGGACGACCTCTCCCGGGCGGCCGAGATAGCGGAGGCGCTGGGCGACGATCTGAGTCTGCGGTGAGGCGGCGGACGGATCACGTATCGCGTGCCGGCCGCACCGGGGATCGGCGCGGGCGGGGCGGGCGGGGCGGGCCTCAGGAGCCGCCTTCCTGTCCACTGGACGCGGGCCAGTGAACAAGAAGGCTGTGCAGCGCGTCGAGAGCACGGGCCCAGGAGTCCTGCGGCGGACGCGCGTGCGCGAACCCGCCCGCCGCTTCCAGGGCGACGAACCCGTGGAACGTGCTGCGCAGCAGCCGCACCGCGTCCGTGAGGTCGGGCTCGGCCAGCCCGTAGCCGCGCAGCATGCCGTACGTCAGCTCGACCGCGCGCCCCGGTCCGGCGGCCTTCGCCGCCAGTTCGGGGTCGATCCGGATCGCGGCCTGCGTCGCCGTGTAGCGGCCCGGGTGGCTGTGGGCGTACTCCCGCCAGGCGTCGGCGTACGCGACCAGCGCCTCCTTGCCCGCCCGCCCGGCGGTCGCCTCCGCGATACGGACGCTCTTCTCCTCGGACCCCAGCAGCGCGATCCGGCCGCGCAGATCCTCCAGGCTCCGGACATGGGCGTAGAGGCTCGCGTCCTTCACGCCGAGCCGCCGGGCCACCTGGGACATGGAGATCCGGTCGAGCCCGACCTCGTCCGCCAGTTCGGCGCCCGCGACCGTCACCCGCTCCGCCGTCAGCCCGGCCCGCGCCATGCGTCCACCTCTCACCGTTCCTGGGAACCCCGGTCATAACCTAGGGCCCCTAGGAACGGCAAGCCGCGCCCCGGCCTCCCGGCGGCCACCGCGGCGGCTACTCCGGGCGTTCGG
Source organism: Streptomyces sp. NPDC058653 (assembly GCF_042716895.1). NCBI lineage: Bacteria > Bacillati > Actinomycetota > Actinomycetes > Kitasatosporales > Streptomycetaceae > Streptomyces > Streptomyces sp. NPDC058653. Next base: position 8,549 of record NZ_JBHXRM010000068.1, read on the forward strand.
TGATCGTGATCCTCCCGCGCCTGATGGTGGCGAGACGCGTCGCGCGCCGGGCGATGGCGCTGTCGTGGGTGACCATGACGAAGGTCAGCCCGTGCTCCTTCCAGAGCCCTTCGAGCAGATCCATGATCTCGTCGCGCATGGACTCGTCGAGATTGCCGGTGGGTTCGTCGGCGAGCAGCACCTTGGGCCGCTTGACCAGCGCCCGTGCGATGGCCACACGCTGCTGCTGGCCGCCGGACATCTCGGAGGGCACATGGTGCAGGCGCTCCCCCAGTCCGACCGAGCGCAGGGCCTCGGCCGCGCGGTCGCGGCGTTCCTTGGCCTTCGTACCGAGCGGGACGAGCGCGGTCTCGACGTTCTCCTGCGCGGAGAGGGTCGGGATGAGGTTGAAGCTCTGGAAGACGAAGCCGATGGTTCCGGCGCGTACGGCGGTGAGTCTGGCCTCGCCGAGCCGGGCGAGGTCGACACTGTCGAGCACGACGCTGCCCGCGGTGGGGCGGTCGAGACCGCCGAGCATCTGGAGGAGGGTGGATTTGCCGCCGCCGGTGGGGCCCTTGATGACGAGCCGGTCCCCCTCCCCGATGGTCAGGTCGACCCCGGCGAGCGCGTCGACGGTGTCCTTGCCTCTGCGGTACTGCTTGGTGACGCCGCTGAGTTCATACATGGTGCGACTCCTGGGCTTGCCGACCTCTGCCGGCTGCGGACTGCTGACTGCGGGCTGGGGGGCTGCGGGCTGGAAGGGCTACGGGCTGGGGACCACGGGCTACGGACCGCCAAGTGCGGGGTGCCGACCGCCCGTCGGCCCCGGCTACTCGACGCGGCGCAGCGCGTCGGCCGGCCGGAGCCGGGAGGCGCGCCAACCGCCGAAGGCGCCGGCGATCAGGCCTCCGGTCACCGCGAGTCCGACCGCCAGGGCGATCGTGGCGGCGGAGATGGGCGCGGTGAGGGCGATCTCGACGGCCTTGTCGGCGGCTTTTCCGGCCGGTCCGCCGCCGGCGCGCATGGCACCGCCTCCCCCGCCACCGGGGCCGCCACCCATGGCACCGAGCTGGGCGGTCAGGGACGGGCTGACGGCGGTCAGCGCGTACGCGCCGGCCACGCCGACGGCGATGCCGAGCACACCGCCGACCAGACCGTTGACCATCGCCTCCCCCACGACCTGCCGGGTGACCCGCCCGCTCTTCCAGCCGAGGGCCTTGAGCGTGCCGAACTCCTGTACGCGGCGGCCGACGGCCGACATGGTGAGCAGACCCGCGACGACGAACGCGGCGACGAGGACGGCGATGGACAGCCACTTGCCGACGTTGGTGGCGAGGTCGGACGCCGTGGAGAGGGAGCCGGAGACCGTGTCCGCGAGGTCGGCGGAGGTGGTGACGGTGGTGCCCGGGATGTTGTTCTGGATCGCCGACTTGACGGTGTCGATCTGCTGCGAGTCGTCGGCCTGGACGTAGACCGTGGTGACCTTCTCCTTGGAGTCGGAGAGCGTCTGCGCCCGCTTCAGCGGGATGTACAGATTGGCCGCCGCGTCACCGCTGTCGGCGGTGGCTATGCCGACGATCTCGAACTTCGTTCCCTTGACGGTGACCTCGTCGCCGACCTTGTACTTCTTCTCCTTCGCGTACGCGGAGTCGACGACGGCCACCTTGGCGTCCGTCTCGGTCGTCCTGAACGAGCGGCCGTCGGTGATCTTGGAGGAGGTGAGCGGGCCGAGGTCCTGCTGGGCGGTGTCGGTGCCGTAGACGGTGTAGGAGTTGACGTCGAAAGCGGCGCCGCCGCCCCGTACCTCACCCTGCGGCGCGCCACCACCGCCACCACCACCGCCGCTTGCGCCGCCGCCTTCCCTCGGCTTGAACTCGCCGGGCTTGAACTCCCCGTCGACCTTGAGGACGGAGAGGCTGAGGCCGCCCACGGCCGAGGAGACGCCGGACTGGTCGGCGACCTTGTCCACGGTGCTGGACGCGAGGGTCTCGAACCCCTGCGGCATGACGATGTCGCTGCTCTGCGTCTCGTCGCCGTCCTGCGCGTCGAAGTTGAAGCGGGGCCCCGTGCGGCCGCCCTCGGACGGGGGCGGGGCGGCCTTGGTGACGGTCATGTCCGTGCCGAGCCCGTACAGGGACTCCAGGACCTTCCCCTGGGCCTGCTGCATGCCGGAGGAGACGGAGTTGACGACGATGACCAGCGCGATGCCGAGTGCGAGACCCGAGGCGACGACGAGCGCGGCCTTTCGGCGGCGGCGCAGCTCGCGCCTGAGGTAGGTGAAGAACATGGCCCGAAAAATATGTACGGCGCGTGATGGCAGCATATGAGCGGCGTAAGAGAAGGATGAGAAGCCGTCACCACGGCGACCATGGACGAAGAGACCGTCGAGAGGGAGAGCCACGGATGTCGCGCTACGACGAGATCAAGCACCGGGCCGTCACCACGTTGCAGAGGTGGGTCGCCAATCCGCTCTCGAAACGAATGCCGGGGCAGGTGCTTCTGGAGACCACGGGGCGTACGTCCGGACAGCCCCGGACCACTCCGGTCGGCGGGACCCGGGTCGGCCAGGAGTTCTGGCTGGTGTCCGAGTACGGCGACAAGTCGCAGTACGTACGGAACATCCTGGCCGACCCGAGGGTCCGCGTCCGTATCAAGGGCACATGGCACACCGGGACCGCCCACCCCATGCCGGAGGACGATCCGCGCGCCCGGCTCAAGAGCCTGCCGACGGGCAACAGCGCGATGGTCCGGCTGGTGGGGACGAACCTGCTGACGGTCCGCGTCGACCTGGACGGCTGACCCGGGCGCCCTGATCACGCGGGGCGGGCCGGTCAGGGCAGCCGGACCTCGCCCTGGTTCAGGACGCGCGGATGGAAGTAGCCCGCCTGGAGCTCGGCGTTGGAGTTGTCGCCCTGCAACTGCTCCGACCAGAGCATGAAGTACGACCAGCGCGTCTGGCTGTCGAGCAGAGCGGCGTTGGGAATCCTGCCCATCTCGGCGATGGCGATCGGCCTGGTGCCGGCGATCGTCCGCAGCTGCTGGTAGTCGGACCCACTGGGGTGCCCCTTGTACCAGACGTCCAGCGACACCACGTCGACGTACTCGTCGCCGGGGTAGTACGAACTCCAGCCCCCGGCCGGGTTGTCCTGGACGTTCCAGACCCAGAGCAGATTGTCGAGGCCCTTGCCCGCGAGGTGGTCGCGGGTGATCCGGTAGAGCCGGGCGCCGCCGTCCGGTCCGGGGCGGGCGCCCCACCAGTTCCAGGACTCGTTCATCTCGTGGAGCGGGCGGAACAGTACGGGGACGCCCGCGTCCTTGAGCTGCCGGAGGTAGGGGACGACCTCGTCCAGACGGCGCTTCCACGCGGTGTTGAGGGCCGTGCCGTCGGTGATCGTCGCCTGGAACTCCTGAGGGGAGATCCGGGACTTGACGCCGCCCTCGAACTCGCACGAGCTGCCCATGGTCGGCGGGCAGACATGCCATGTCAGCGTGACCAGGGAGCCGTTGGCCCATTCGGTCTTCGCCTGGTCGATCACGCGCTGCCGGTTGGCGACGTCCTCGGAGCGGAACATGAGGTCGCCGCCCCAGAGGCCGGGGTACTGGCCGGTGATGTTCTTGACCAGCTGGGTGTAGCGGCCGGGGTCGGAGGCCGGTTCCTTGTTGTGCTGCCCGGAGACGACGCCCGAACCGGCGATGGACTTCAGGTAGTCCAGCACCTCCTGCCTGGGTGTGGCCGGGAACGCCTGGGCGGGGGACGGGGCGGCCGTGAGGGACATGACCGCGGTGGTGAGTGCCGCCGTGGCGACGGCGACGAGCCTGGACCGGTTCAGGGAGCGGGGGCGGTTTCCGGATCGGTCTGCGGATCGGTCTGCGGATCGGTCTCCGGGGCGGTTTTCGCGCATGGCGAGGCGAACCTTCCTCTTCGGTGGGGGGTTGCGGGGGCGCGCCGGTCGTCGAGGTCGGGGTTACGGGGACGGGAGTTACGAGGCGGGAGTTACGAGGGTGGGGGGCCGGTCGAGCCGCGCGGGGTGAGAGTGGGGGTCGGGACCTGCCGGGGCGCGACGCGCGCGCCGCCGATGACGTCGTACATCGCCCGCGCCACGTCGGCGCCGAACGCGTGGATGTCGTGGCTCATCGCGGAGAGCGAGGGGTGCGTGAGCCGGCAGAGCTGCGAGTCGTCCCAGGCCAGCAGGGACACGTCGGCGGGGACCCGGAGCCCCATCTCGGCGGCGACGGAGAGCCCGGCGACGGCCATGAGGTCGTTGTCGTACATGATCGCCGTGGGGCGGCCGGCGGAGGCGAGCAGCGAGCGGGTGGCGCGGGCGCCGGCGCCGCCGGAGTAGTCGGTATCGCTCTGGCGCCCTTCCGGCAGGCCGAGTTCGGCCATGGCCGCCGTGAACGCCTCCCGGCGCAGGGCGCTGTGGCCCAGCTCGGCGGGACCGCCGACGCGGGCGAGCGAGCGGTGGCCGAGGGCCGCGAGATAGCGGACGGCCTCGGTGACGGCGGTGCCGTCGTCCGTCCACAGGGCGGTGAACGGCCCGGCCAGCGACGGGTGTGCGACGGCAACCACCGGCATGCCCAGCTTGGCGAGGGCGGGGACGCGGGGGTCGTCGCGCCGGAGGTCGACCAGCACGGAGCCCGCGACCTGGCCGGATCTCCACCAGTGGTGCTGGAGTTCGATCTCCTCGTCCATGTCCCGTACCAGGCGCAGCAGCAGGGCACCCGAGTGCTCGGTCAGGACGCTTCCGATGCCGGAGACGAAGTCCATGTAGAAGGGTTCCAGGCCCAGTTGGCGGGCCGGGCGGCAGATCGCCAGTCCTACCGTGCCGGTCCCGCGCCGTCCCCGCGCGCGGGCCGAGCGGTTGGGCTCCCAGCCCATGGCCTGCGCGGTCCGGAGGATGTGCGCCCGTGTGGTCTCGGAGACACCGGGCTTGTCGTTGAAGGCGAGGGAGACCGCGGCGCGCGAGACACCGGCGCGGGCGGCGACGTCCCTGATGGTCGGCCGGGGCCCGGCCGCGCTCACGCGGGCTCCACCATGAACAGGGCGGCCCGGACGGCCGCGACCGAGCCCTCCCCGACGCCGTCGCCGCCCCCGTCCCAGCCGCGTACCCGGACGGTGGCGCTCTCGCCCGGCAGCAGCGTGAGCAGCCCCCGGTCGGCGACGGCGGTGGGCGCGAGCCGGTCCGCCTGGAGCAGCAGATCGCGCAGCAGCGTACGGGCGGTGACGACCACGTCCACGGCGTCCCCGTGGTCGACGACGTCCACGTCGTAGCCCGGCGCGGGATAGGCGAACTCCCGGTCGCGTACGGGGAAGTGCACCGCCCGCAGCTCTCCGGCGTCGGCGACGAGGAACTCCTTCGCCGAATCGGCGTCCGGCAGAAGTTCGTCGGGCACCGTCGCGACCGCGACCGCGCGTGCCCCGGCCCGCGCCGTCACCGTCGTCTCGGCGAGGGTCCTGCCGTCGGCGGCCGTGCGGCGCAGCCGTACCTCCGCGTCCCAGGGCACGGAGGACTGGTTGTCGGCGACGACGACCGGCCGGCCGTCGCGTTTCTGTACGGTCAGCAGCCGGTCCGCGTAGAGCACCCGGAGCGTGTGGTAGAGCGGCTTGAGGCGTGCGTCGCCGTCGACGGCTGCCCAGGAGGTCACCGGCCAGCAGTCGTTGAGCTGCCACAGGACGGTGCCCGCGCAGAGGGGCCAGTGCGAGCGCCAGTGCTCGATGCCGGTGGCGATGGCGCGTGCCTGGTTGAGCTGGGTGAGGTAGTGCCAGCGGTCGAAGTTCTCCGGTCCCGGTCCCGGGACGGCGAAGTGGTGGGCGAGGCCGCGCTCCAGTTTGCCGTTGCCGTCGTACGCCTTCTGGTGGTGGAGCATGCCGGGCGATGTCGCCGAGAGTTCCTCCCCGGGCAGCGCGCGTCGCAGTGTGGCGTGGGCGGGCGGTGCCTGCCAGCCGAACTCGGCGACGAAGCGCGGCACTTCGGCCAGGTAGTCCGTGTAGTCGGCGCGGTTCCAGACGTCCCAGGAGTGCGCGGTGCCGTGCGCCGGGTCGTTGGGGTGGTGGTCCCAGGAGCCGGACCAGGGGCTGCCCGCCCAGTAGGGCCGGGTGGGATCGGTGTCGGCGACGACGCGGGGCAGCAGGCCCAGGTAGTAGCCCTCGCCCCAGGAGTCGCCGTCGAGTGCGGGCTCCCAGTCCCAGTCGCGGAAGCCCCACAGGTTCTCGTTGTTGCCGTTCCACAGGACGAGGGAGGGGTGGGGCATGAGGCGGGTGACGTTCTCGCGGGCCTCGGCCTCGATCTCCGAGCGCAGGGGCTGCTCCTCGGGGTAGGCCGCGCACGCGAAGAGGAAGTCCTGCCAGACCATCAGGCCGAGTTCGTCGCAGACGTCGTAGAAGTCGTCGCTCTCGTAGATGCCGCCGCCCCAGACGCGTACGAGATTGACTCCCGCCTCGGCCGCCTGGGTGAGCCGGGCGCGGTAGCGGTCGGGGCCGATACGGGAGGGGAAGACGTCGTCGGGGATCCAGTTGACGCCGCGCGCGAAGACCGGCTCGCCGCCGATGGTGAGGGTGAAGGCGGTGCCGTGCGCGTCGGCGCCGGTGTCGAGGGCGACCGTACGGAAACCGAGCCGGCGCCGCCAGCGGTCGAGGACGGTGCCGTCGGTGTCGAGAAGCTCCAACTCGGCTTCGTACAGCGCCTGTTCGCCGTAGCCACGGGGCCACCAGAGGTCGACGTCAGGGACTTCGACGGTGAGGGTGGTGTCCGAGCCGTCGAAGTCGACGGAGGCGGTGTGCTCGCCGACGCGGGCGCGGGCGGTGAGCCGCCTGCCGGTGCTCGCGGGGGTGCCGGTGCGTTCGACGTCGACGCGCAGCTCGGCCAGGCCGGTCGAGCCGTCGACGGTCACGTGCGGGCGGACGGTGGCGAGCCGGGCGGTGGACCAGTGCTCCAGGCGGACGGGCTTCCACATCCCGGCGGTGACGAGGGTCGGTCCCCAGTCCCAGCCGAAGGAGCAGGCCATCTTGCGGATGTACTGGAAGGGCTCGGGATAGGAGTTGGGCCGCTCGCCCACCAGGGCGCGTACCGCGTCGGCCTCGGTGTAGGCGGAGGTGAAAGCCACGCCGAGCGGTGTCGGCGCGGCTCGGTCCAGCCGGTCCGTGACGTCGAAGCGGTAACTCCGGTGCATGTTGCGGGTGTCGGCGACGCGTTCACCGCCCACGCTGATGGCGGCGACGGTGTCGAGGCCGTCGAAGACGAGGTCGGTGCGCTCGTGCTTGGTGTCGCGGGGGCCGAGCACGGTGTCGTAACGCCAGTCGGTACGGCCCACCCAGGCGACGGCGGTCTCGTTACGGGAGAGGAACGGGTCCTCGATCAGCCCCGCGGCGAGGAGATCGGTGTGGACGCAGCCCGGGACGCGCGCCGGGATCCCGGCGGGGAGACCGGCGGGAGCGAGGCCGACGGGAACCAGGCCGGCGGGGGCGTCGGCGGGCGCTCCGGCCGGCGCCTCGGCCGGTGGAGGTACGTCGGCCGGGGCGTGGCTCAGCGTCCAGTCCTCGGTCAGGGGGGTGACGTCCTTCATGCGGGATGCTCCGTTCTCGGACGGCGTGCCGCTCAACGTAGAGCCGGTCACGTGGTCCGGTCCATAGACCGGTCAAGCATATTTCCGCCGTGTGGGTAAGGGAGTTGGCGTCGGATTACTGAACCTTTACTCAACTCTCCGATGTGCCGGGCACCATGGCGATGCCGTCCAGCTCCACGAGCGCGCTCTCGTCCCAGAGTCTGACGGTGCCGATCAGCGCCATCGCGGGGTAGTCGCGGCCCGCGAGCCGCTTCCACACCCGGCCCAGTTCGGGTGCGTGGGCGCGGTAGTCCGCGACGTCGGTGGCGTAGACGGTGACGCGCGCGAGATGGTCCGGGGTGCCGCCCGTCGCGGCCAGCGCCGCCAGGAGATTGCCGAGGGCCGTCTCGAACTGCTCGACCAGGGTCTCCCCCACGATCGCGCCCGTCCGGTCGAGCGCGGTCTGGCCGGCCAGGAAGACCAGCCGTCCGTCCGTCGCCGTCACGCTCACCGCGTGCGAGAAACCGGAGGGCGGTGCGAGCTCGGCGGGGTTGGTCCGTTCCAGACCACTCATCCGTACAACTCCTTCGCGATGATGGTGCGTTGGACCTCGGTCGCGCCCTCGTAGATACGGGGCGCGCGGACCTCCCGGTAGAGGTGTTCGAGCAGGTGCCCGCGTTGCAGGGCGCGGGCGCCGTGGAGTTGCACGGCGGCGTCGACGACGTACTGCGCGGTCTCCGTCGCGAACAGCTTGGCCATCGCCGAGCGGCGCGGCACGTCCGGCTCCCCCAGGTCGTACGCCTCGGCCGCCGCGTACACCAGCAGCCGGGCCGCCTCCGTGCGCGTCGCCATCTCGGCGACCTGGTGGGCGACGGACTGGAGGTCCTTGAGCGGGCCGCCGAAGGCGGTGCGGCCGGCGGTGTGGGCGAGCGTCGCCCCGAGCGCGGCCCCCGCCATGCCGACGGCGAACGCGCCGACGCTCGGGCGGAAGAGGTTGAGGGTGTTCATGGCGACACGGAAACCGCGGTCCACCTCACCGAGGACATCGGCGGCGGTCACGGGTACGGAGTCGAAGGCCAGGGCGCCGATGGGGTGCGGGGAGAGCATCTCGATGGGGGTGCCGGTCAGTCCGGGGCGGTCGGCGGGGACGAGGAAGGCCGTGACACCGCGCGCGCCCGCGCCGGGTGTCGTACGGGCGAAGACGGTGTAGAAGTCGGCCTCGGGCGCGTTGGAGATCCAGCGCTTCTCGCCGGTGAGCAGCCAGCCGGGGCCGTCCGTGCCGGGCCCGCCCCCGCCCGGTACGGCGGTGAGCGCGAGCGCCGCCGCGTCGGACCCGGCGTCCGGCTCGCTCAGCGCGAACGCGGCCACCGCGCGGCCCGCCGCCACCTCGGGCAGCCAGCGGGCCCGTTGCCCGTCGGTGCCGGCCTGGACGAGCGGGTAGCTGCCGAGCCCCTGGAGCGCGAGCGCGGTCTCGGCCTCCGTACACCCGTGGGCGAGGGACTCGCGCAGCAGACAGAGATCGAGCGCTCCGGCGCTCAGCATGCGGTCGAGGAGCCCCAGTTCGCCGAGGGCGGCGACGAGCGGACGGTTGATCCGGCCCGGTTCGCCCTTCTCGGCGAGCGGGCGCAGACGGTCGGCGGCGAGGGAGCGCAGCTCCTCGCACCAGTGCTTTTGTGCCGGATCGAGCGAGAATACGGGCATCGGGGCCCTCACTTGGATCGCGTCTATCGCGGACTGTTGACTGTCGTCACCCACACGATACGCTCGAAGCACAAAGCCACCAAGCCACCCCACGAGGGGGCGAACGATGGAGCTGACCCCGGCGGTTCTGACACCCTCGGCGCACCGCGACACTTTTCCGCGCGACCATCTGCCCCCGCCCGAGCAGTGGCCCGAGCTCGTCTTCGACCCACCCGGGCTGCGCGGGCCCGACCGGCTCAACTGCGCCGTGGAACTGCTCGACCGCACCGTGGAGCGCTTCGGCGCCGGCCGGCCCGTCTTCCATCTCCCGTCCGGCGAGACCTGGTCGTACGGCCGGCTGCGTACCCAGGTTGACCGGATCGCCCATGTCCTGACCTCGGACCTCGGTGTGGTGCCGGGCAACCGCGTGCTGCTACGCGGCCCCACCACTCCCTGGCTGGCAGCCTGCTGGCTCGCCGTCCTGAAGGCGGGCGCCGTGGCCGTGACGGTGCTCGCGCAGCAGCGGGCGCGTGAGCTGGCCACGATGTGCGAGATCGCCCGGGTCGGGCACGCGCTCTGCGACATCAGGTCGGTGGACGACCTGGTCAAGGCCGAGGTGCCGGGGCTGCGCGTGACGACGTACGGAGGGGACGCCCCGGACGATCTGCTCCGGCTGGCGGAGCGCAGACCCGAGACGTACGAGGCGGTGGAGACGGCGGCCGACGATGTCGCGCTCATCGCCTTCACCTCCGGAACCACGGGGCGGCCCAAGGGCTGTATGCACTTCCACCGCGATGTGCTCTCCATCGCCGACACGTTCTCACGCCATGTGCTGCGCCCCGGGCCGGACGACGTGTTCGCCGGCAGTCCGCCGCTCGGCTTCACCTTCGGCCTCGGCGGCCTGGTGGTCTTCCCCATGCGGGCGGGCGCGTCGACGCTGCTGCTCGAACACGCGGGCCCCAAGCAGCTGTTGGAGGCGGTCACCGGGCGCGGGGTGTCGGTGCTGTTCACGGCGCCGACCGCGTACCGGGTCATGCTCAACGAGCTGGCGGACGCTGGCGGGAGCGCGTACGACATCTCCGGGCTGCGCCGCTGCGTGTCCGCGGGGGAGAACCTGCCCGCCGCCACCTGGCAGGACTGGTACGACCGGACGGGAATCCGCGTCATCAACGGCATCGGCGCCACGGAGCTGCTGCACATCTTCATCTCGGCGGCCGACGGGGCGGCGCGGCCGGGCACGACGGGCCTGCCGGTGCCCGGGTGGGAGGCGCGCGTCGTCGACGGGTCCGGCGAGCCGGTGCCCGACGGGGAGCCGGGGCTGCTGGCCGTACGCGGCCCGGTCGGCTGCCGCTATCTCGCCGATGCCCGCCAGTCGGTCTACGTACGCGACGGCTGGAACCTCACCGGCGACACCTATGTGCGGGAGCCCGACGGCTACTTCCGCTATGTGGCGCGCGCCGACGACATGATCATCTCGGCCGGGTACAACATCGCGGGGCCCCAGGTGGAGGAGGCGCTGCTGGCGCATCCGGACGTGGCGGAGGCGGCGGTCGTGGGCCGTCCCGACGAGCTGCGCGGCCAGATAGTGGCGGCGTACATAGTGCTGCGTGACGGGGCCCGGGCCGACGAGGAGACGGTGGAGGCGCTGCGCGCGTTCGTCACCTCGCGGCTGGTGCCGTACAAATGCCCGCGCGTCTTCGAGTTCCTGGACGCGCTCCCCCGTACGCCGACGGGCAAACTCCAGCGCTTCCGGCTCCGCCCGACCGCCTGAACACGGCTCAGGAGCCGCCCCGTCCACCCCTTAGAGTGATCACGTGGCCGAGCAGCACACCCCGCGATCCCTGATCGTCACCCTCTACGGCGCGTACGGCCGGACCCCGGACGGCGCCCCGCTCGCCGTGGCCGAGCTGGTCCGGCTGCTCGGCGCGCTCGGGGTCGACGCGCCGTCGGTGCGCTCGTCGGTGTCCCGGCTCAAGCGCCGGGGACTGCTGATCGCCGAGCGCACGCCGGAGGGCGCGGCGGGTTACGCGCTCTCGCGGGACGCCCGGCAACTGCTCGACGACGGCGACCGGCGCATCTACGACCGTCCCGTGCCCCGGCTGTCCGACGGCTGGGTGCTGGCGGTGTTCTCGGTCCCCGAGGCCGAGCGGCACAAGCGCCATCTGCTGCGGTCGCGGCTGGCACGGCTGGGCTTCGGGACCGCCGCGCCGGGGGTGTGGATCGCGCCGGGCCATCTGCACGAGGAGACGCGGCACACGCTGGAACGGCTGCGGCTCGACCCGTACGTCGACCTGTTCCGGGGCGAGCATCTGGGCTTCGCGGCGACGGCCGACGCGGTGGGACGGTGGTGGGACCTCGACGCCATCGCCACGCTGCACACGGAGTTCCTGAAGGCGCACGAGCCGGTGCTGCGATGGTGGGAGACGCACGGAACCCGGAACGGGTCCGGGAACGCGTCCGGGAACGCGTCCGGCGCCGGATCCGCCGAGGACGCCTACCGGGACTATCTGACGGCTCTCGACTCCTGGCGCCGACTGCCCTACGCCGACCCCGGGTTGCCGGTGGAGCTGCTGCCCGAGGGCTGGCCGGGCGGGCGCTCGGCGGAGGTGTTCACCGCGCTGCACGCCCAACTGCGGGACGCGGGGGCCCGGTTCGTACGGCCAGAGTGAAATCGGATGACTCGCCGGGGCGGCTCCGGCCATCATCGGGAGCATGGACGAGACTCCGGAACCGCGGTGGATGGTCGTCGCCAACGTCGTACGGTGGCGCCGTTACGGCGACGGCGGCTGGGAACTGCGCCCCGGCACCAAGGCGTTCAAGGGCGGCGCCCGGGTCTTCGTGGTCCTCGACTACCCCGGCATGGGCAACATGGAGGTCACGGCGATCGGCCAGGCGCGCAACACCGGCCACTGGATCACCATCGCCACCCCGACCCGGCACCTGCACACCTTCCGGCCGAAACTCGTGTACTCCCCCGCCGTCCTGCGCCGGGCACGCCCCGAGGGCCTCACGGAGGAGTCCGCGCGGGAGCTGGCCCCGGCGCTGGAGGGGCTGGCGGCGCGGTACCGCGGTGAGACCCACGCCGGAGCGGCGCACCCCGAGGGCTGCCTCTGCCACGAGTGTCTGAACGGCGGGGACCGCCGGGCGGACGGGGAGGGCGCGGGCCCGGTCACGTCAGGGTGAGCCTCGGCTTCGGGCCGTCCGTGCGGCCCGTCGGGGGTGTGCGGCTGCCCGCCCGGTACGGCAGCGGCCAGGGCGCGCCGGGACCGCTGTAGCCCTGGCCGGCCGCCGCGTGCAGGGTCCAGTGCGGGTCGTAGAGGTGCGGGCGGGCCAGGGCGCACAGATCGGCGCGCCCGGCCAGCAGCAGTGAATTGACGTCGTCCCAGGACGAGATGGCACCGACGGCGACGACGGGCACCGAGAGGGTGTTACGGATCCGGTCGGCGAACGGGGTCTGGTAGGAGCGGCCGAACTCGGGGCGCTCGTCCGGGACGACCTGCCCCGTCGACACGTCGATCGCGTCCGCGCCGTGCGCGACGAACGCGCGGGCGATCTCCACCGCCTCCTCGGCGGTGTTGCCGCCCGCCGCCCAGTCGGTGGCGGAGATCCGGACCGTCATCGGCCGCTCGTCGGGCCACAACTCCCTCACCGCGTCGAAGACTTCCAGCGGATAGCGGAGCCGTCCCGCGAGGTCGCCGCCGTAGGCGTCGGTCCGGAGGTTGGTCAGCGGGGAGAGGAAGCCGGAGAGCAGGTACCCGTGCGCGCAGTGGAGTTCGAGCAGATCGAAGCCCGCTTCGGCGGCCCGCCTGGTCGCCGAGGCGAACTGCTCGCGGATCGCGGTCAGTCCGGCCCGGTCGAGCGCCCCCGGGACCTGGCTGACGCCGGGGAGGTACGGCAGCGCCGAGGCGGCGGCCAGCGGCCAGTTGGCACCGGGCAGGGGCTGGTCCATGCCCTCCCACATGAGACGGGTGGAGCCCTTGCGTCCGGAGTGCCCGAGCTGGACACCGATCGCGGCGCCGGGCGCGTGGGGGCCGTCGGGCGCGGGAGGGGCGCCGGGCGCGGGAGGGGCGCCGGGCGCGGGAGGGGCGCCGGGCGCGGGAGGGGCGCCGGGCGTGGGAGGGGCGCCGGGCGTGGGAGGGGCATAGGGCGCGGGAGGGGCATCGGGCGCGGGGTGGGTGCCGGGCGCGCCGTGGTGCACGAAGTCCGTCACCCGCCGCCAGGCCGCGCCCTGTTCGTCCGTCCAGAGCCCTGTGCAGCCCGGGGTGATCCTGCCCTCCGGGCTGACGCAGACCATCTCGGTCATGACGAGCCCCGCCCCGCCGAGGGCACGGGCCCCCAGGTGCACGAGGTGGAAGTCGCCGGGTACGCCGTCCTCGGCGACGTACATGTCCATGGCCGAGACGACGACCCGGTTGCGCAGCGTCAGGCCGCGCAGCCGGAAGGGGGTGAACATCGGGGGCGTGCCGGGCTCGCAGCCGAAGTCCTCCTCCACCGCGCCGGTGAACCCGGCGTCGCGCAGCCGCAGATTGTCGTGCGTGACGCGGCGGCTGCGGGTGAGGAGACCGAACGCGAACTGCCGGGCCGGCTGGTCCGTGTAGGTGGCCAGCTCCTCGAACCAGCGCAGACTCGCCGCCGCCGCCCGTTGCGTGGACTCCACTACGGGCCGCCGCTCGGCCTCGTACGCGGCGAGCGCCGCCGGCAGATCGGGCCGGCCGTCGGCCCCGCGCCCGGGCCGGCTCTCCTCGACGCAGGCGGCGAGCGCCAGGGCGTCCTCGACGGCGAGCTTCGTGCCGGAGCCGATGGAGAAGTGCGCGGTGTGGGCGGCGTCGCCGATGAGGACCGTGTTGCCGTGGCTCCAGCGTTCGTTGACGACCGTACGGAACGCGGTCCAGGAGGACTTGTTGGCGCGCAGCGCCCGGCCGCCCAGCGCGTCGGCGAAGATCTTGGCGCAGCGCTCGGTGGACCGCCGCTCGTCGAGCGTGTCGAACCCGGCGGCTCGCCAGACCTCCTCGCGCATCTCCACGATGACGGTGCTGGCGCCGGGCGAGAACGGATAGCCGTGCAGTTGCATCACGCCGTGCTCGGTCTCGGCGATCTCGAAGCGGAACGCGTCGAAGGCGAAGTCGGCGGCGAGCCAGATGTAGCGGCAGCGCTCGCTGGTGACGGTGGGCCGGAAGACGTCGGCGTGGGCCGCGCGCGTACGGCTGTTGACACCGTCGGCGGCGATCACCAGGTCATGGGTGGCGGCGAGTTCGGCGGCGGGCGGTGCCTGGGTGCGGAAGCGGAGCCGTACACCCAGCGACGTACAGCGCTCGTGCAGGATGGCAAGGAGCCGGCGGCGGCCCAGGGCGGCGAAGCCGTGGCCGCCGGAGGTCAGGGTGCGGCCCCGGTGGACGATGTCGATGTCGTCCCAGCGCACGAACTCGCCCTGGAGGGCGGTGTGGACGGTGGGGTCGGCGTGCTCGATACCGCCGAGGGTCTCGTCGGAGAGGACGACCCCGAAGCCGAAAGTGTCGTCGGGGGCGTTGCGCTCCCAGACGGTTATCTCGCGGCGCGGGTCGAGCCGTTTGAGCAGGACGGCGGCGTAGAGCCCGCCGGGTCCGCCGCCGATGACCGCGATCCTGAGAGGCGCGCCGCCCGCCCGCCCGCGCGGTGCGGGTACGGCCGCGGGGCCGAGCCGGGCGGGTGGGGCCGCCGGGCCCGGTGGGGCGGGTACGGCCGCCGGGCCGAGCCGGGCAGGTACAGCCGCCGGGCCGAGCCGAGCAGGTACAGCCGCCGGGCCGGGTGGGGCGGGTGGGGCCGCCGGGCCGAGTGGGGCTGGTACGGCCGCGGGGCCGAGCCGGGTGGGTACGGCCGCCGACGCGTCGAGCCGGGCGGGTACGGCCGCCGGGCCGGGTACGGCCGCCGGGTCGGGTGCCGTCGACACGGTCAGCGGCCCTGCCACTTGGGAGGCCGCTTCTCCGTGAAGGCGGCGTGGAACTCCGCGTAGTCCTCACCGTTCATGAGCAACGCCTGTGTGGCGGCGTCCAGTTCGACGGAGGCGGCGAGCGGCATGTCCAGCTCGGCGGTGAGCAGCGCCTTGGTCTGCGCGTACGCCAGGGCCGGGCCGTCCGCGAGCCGTCGGGCGAGCTCGGCCGCGCGGGTGTCGGCGGCGCCTTCGTCGGTCAACTCGCTGATGAGACCGATCCGTTCGGCCTCGGGCGCGCGCACCGGCTCGCCCAGCATCAGCAGCCGGGTGGCATGCCCGAGACCGACGACGCGCGGCAGCAGATAAGCCGCGCCCATGTCGCCGCCGGAGAGGCCGACGCGGGTGAAGAGGAAGGCAAAACGCGCCGTGGGGTCGGCGACCCGGAAGTCGGCGGCCAGCGCGAGGACCGCGCCGGCCCCGGCGGCGACCCCGTGCACGGCGGCGATCACCGGGAACGGGCATTCGCGGACGGCCCTCACGACCTGTCCGGTCATCCGGTTGAAGTCGAGGAGCTGCGCGGTGTCCATGGAGAGCGTGGCGCCGATGATCTCGTCCACGTCACCGCCCGAGCAGAAGCCGCGCCCCTCGCCGGCCAGCACGAGGGCACGGACGGACCGCTCCCTGGACAGCTCGGCGAGCAGGTCGCGCAGGTCCGCGTAGGCGCCGAAGGTGAGCGCGTTGAGCTTGTCGGGGCGGGCGAGCGTGACGGTCGCGACACCGTCCTCGCGGGTCAGCCGCAGATGACGCCACTCCTCGGTGCGGGGGGTGGAGCCGGAGAACGGGCTCATGGGGTGCGGCCTCCTTCAGCTCGATGCTGTGTGCCGGTCGCCCGGAGCGCCGGGACGCGGGGGCGGACCCTCGCAAGAAAGATATCACCCTTCCGTGACTGCCGTCACGAGTACGCGATAGGGTGCCGCGACATGTCGAACCGGCCCGGTCGGCGCCGTGCGGAGCCCCCTCCGACCCCGCCCCGGGCCCCCCTTGGTCCCGTCCCGGCGCCTCCTTGGTCCCGCCCCCATGGGCCGAAGGTCCCGGACGATATGTGGCGGAGGTCCTAATTCCGGCAGTCCGCTGCCCCTTGTGAACCTGTTTACGCTCCGTAAAGCTGACCCCAGGCCCACCCCCGTGCCGGGAGACTCCCCGAGTTCCGGCAAGGGGACCTCGTGGCAGATCCACAGCACCTCGAACGGAATTCCGCCTTGCCCGACGCATCGGACCCCGCCTTCTGGCGCATCACACTGCCGCACAGCGCGGCGGCTGTGCCGATGGCGCGTGCTTTGATCCGTACGGCGCTGGCGGACATCGGGCCGAGCGCGGACAGCGACACGGCGGAGCTGCTGACGGCCGAGCTGGTCGCCAACGCCGTGGAGCACACGAATCCGGACGTGCCGATAGAGCTGGTGGTCGAGGTGCTGCCCTCGGGCTGCCAGATCGAGGTCCACGACGGCGACCCGGGCCCGCCGGGCGATCTGTCCACGCCGGTGCCCGGCCATATGCCGGACCCCTGGCAGGAGCACGGCCGGGGGCTGGTCCTGATCCGTACGCTCAGCGCCGACTGCGGTCACCGCACCACGGATCAGGGCAAGGCGGTCTGGTTCACCCTGTCGGCGCGCTGAGGTTCGCCCCGTCAGCCCGCCGAGCGGGTTCGGCCCGCCAGCTCGACGGGCCGTTTCGGCACCTCAGCGCGACGGGCCGCTCCAGAACCTCAGCGTGACGAGCGGGTTCGGCGCGCCGAGCCGCCCGGCGTGGCGAAGTCCGGCTCCGCGACGCCCGGGGCCAGGTCGGGGGCCAGTGTCGCGACGAGCACCGCCTTGATGGTGTGCAGCCGGTTCTCCGCCTCGTCGAAAACCACGGAGTGCGCGGACTCGAAGACCTCGTCGGACACTTCGAGCTCGGTGAGCCCGTGGCGTTCGTGGATCTCCCATCCGACGACCGTCCCCAGGTCGTGGAAGGCCGGGAGGCAGTGCAGGAACCGCACGTCCGGATTGCCGGTCGCGCTCAGCACGTCCATCGTCACGCTGTACGGCCCGAGCGCCGCGATCCGCTCGTCCCAGACCTCCTGCGGCTCCCCCATCGACACCCACACGTCGGTGGCCACGAAGTCGGCGCCGCTGACACCCTCCGCGATGGACTCGGTGAGCGTGATCCGGGCGCCGCTGGTCTCGGCCGACCTGCGGGCGAGCGCGACGACGTCGTCCGCCGGCCAGTAGGCGCGGGGGGCGACGATCCGTACGTCCATGCCGAGCAGGGCGCCGGTGACGAGGTAGGAGTTGCCCATGTTGTAGCGGGCGTCGCCGAGGTAGGCGAAGACCATCCGGTCCAGCGGCTTGTCGCAGTACTCGGTCATCGTGAGCACGTCGGCGAGCATCTGGGTGGGGTGCCAGTCGGCGGTGAGCCCGTTGAAGACCGGCACTCCGGCGTGGGCGGCCAGTTCCTCGACGGTCGACTGCGCGTCGCCGCGGAACTCGATGCCGTCGAACATCCGGCCGAGCACCCGGGCGGTGTCCTTCGCGGACTCCTTCTTCCCGATGTGCGAGCCCGACGGATCGATATAGGTCGTGGAGGCGCCCTGGTCGGCGGCGGCCACCTCGAAGGCGCAGCGGGTGCGGGTGGAGGCCTTCTCGAAGATGAGGGCGATGTTCTTGCCCCGCAGGAGCTGGACCTCGTTGCCCGCCTTCTTCGCGGCCTTGAGCCCGGCGGCCAGCTCGACCAGCCCACGGAACTCCTCGGCGGTGAAGTCGAGCTCCTTGAGGAAGTGGCGGCCTGCGAGTTGTATCGCCATGGTGGCTGCTCCTGCTTCGCGAATAAGGGGATCTGTACGGGACCGATACAGAGACCTTGGAACTATATACGCTATTCCGTATTGATATACAGGGCGCAAGGGGGGCGCGGAAGCCCGCCGAGTGAGACCCCGGACGACGCCCGAGTCAGACGGCGTCGCGTTCGATCGGGCAGCTCATACAGCGCGGACCGCCCCGGCCCCGGCCCAGCTCACTGCCACGGATCTCGATCACCTCGATCCCCTGCTTCCGCAGAAATGTGTTGGTGGTGGCGTTGCGCTCGTACGCCACGACCACCCCCGGCTCGACGGCGAGCACGTTGCAGCCGTCGTCCCACTGCTCGCGCTCGGCGGCGTGCACGTCCTGCGTCGCCGTCAGGACACGGATGCTGTCCAGCCCCAGGGCGGCGGCGATCGCGCGGTGCATGTGCTCCGGCGGATGGTCGGTCACCTTGAGTTCGTTCCCGCCCGCGCCCGGCTCGATCGTGTACGAGCGGAGCATGCCGAGGCCCGCGTACTGCGTGAACACGTCCCGGTCGACCATCGTCATCACCGTGTCGAGGTGCATGAAAGCACGCCGCTTCGGCATGTCGAGCGCCACGATCGTGCGCGCCGAGCCTGCCTCGAACATCCCCCGCGCCAGCATCTCGACCGCCTGCGGTGTGGTGCGCTCGCTCATCCCGATCAGCACGGCGCCTTCGCCGATGACCAGGACATCGCCGCCCTCGATGGTGGAGGGATAGTCGTCCTGCCCCTCCGACCAGTGGTGGAAACCCCCGGCCTCGGGTCCGGTGAAGAGCGGGTGGTGCTTGTAGATCGCCTCGAAGTGGACGGTCTCGCGCTGCCGGGCGGGCCACCGCATCGCGTTGATGGAGACGCCGTCGTAGATCCAGGCGGAGGTGTCGCGGGTGAAGATGTGGTTCGGCAGCGGGTCGAGCAGGAAGTCGTCCAGGTCCATGACATGGAAGCGGACGGAGGTCGGTTCGGCGTGGCTGTCCAGGAACTCCCGCTTGGTCATCCCGCCGACCAGCGCCTCGACGAGATCGCCGGTCGGCAGCGCGTCGAAGACCGACCGGAGGTGGTCGGTGGCGAGCGGGCCGTACTCCTTCTCGTCGAAGACACGGTCCAGGACGAGTGCGCGTGCCGTCGGGATGTCCAGGGACTCGCGCAGCAGATCACCGAAGAGATGGACCTTGACGCCCCGGTCGCGCAGGACGTCGGCGAAGCCGTCGTGCTCCTCGCGCGCACGGCGCACCCAGAGCACGTCGTCGAAGAGCAGCGTGTCCTTGTTGCTGGGGGTGAGCCGCTTGAGCTCCAGGTCAGGGCGGTGCAGTATGACGCGGCGCAGCGTGCCGGTCTCGGAGTCGACGTGGAATCCCATGCCCCCATCCTCGCGGATCGGGTGGCGTTCACGCGGTGAATGCCCCAGAGCCCGGGCGAACGGGTCGTGAGGCCCCGGTGTCGCACGGGGCGCGGGGGCGGACGAACGGCGACAGGGCGGCACGGCTCGTGACACGCCGCGGGGCAGGGTGGCTGGTGGCCGGCCGCCGGTGGCCGATGGCTGGTAGCTGGTGGCCGGTGGCTGGCCGCCGGTGACCGATCGGCGATCGCCGATGGCGGGTGGCCATGACAGGTGGCCGATGGCCGGCGCGGGTGGCCAACCACCGGTGGCCGATGGCCGATGGCCGATGGCCGATGGCCGATGGCAGGTGGCAGGTGGCCGGCCGCCGGCGGCTGGCGGCAGATGGCCGATGGCAGGTGGCTGGCAGCTGGCAGCTGGCAGCCGGCGGCTAGCGCGGGCGGCCGGCCGCCGGTGGCAGGTGTCAGCTGGCTGGCGCGGGCGGCCGGCCGCCGGTGGCAGGTGTCAGCTGGCTGGCGCGGGCGGCCGGCCGCCGGTGATCGGTGGCCGATGGCTGGCGGCCAATGGCAGGCACGGCTGCCCAG
>NZ_JBHXRM010000069.1:0-27738 GCF_042716895.1 Streptomyces sp. NPDC058653
GGACCCCGGTCGGTGCCACCCCTCCGACGCGCCTGTACGGCTACAGCACCTTCGACAGGAACGACTTCGTCCGCTCGTGCTGCGGATTCGTCAGGACCTCGCGCGGATGGCCCGACTCCACGACCACCCCGTCGTCCATGAACACCAGCGCGTCGCCGACCTCGCGGGCGAAGCCCATCTCGTGGGTCACGACGACCATCGTCATGCCGTCCTCGGCGAGATCGCGCATCACGTCCAGGACGTCGCCCACCAGCTCCGGGTCGAGCGCCGACGTCGGCTCGTCGAAGAGCATCAGCTTCGGCTCCATCGCCAGCGCGCGGGCGATCGCCACGCGCTGCTGCTGACCGCCGGAGAGCTGGGAGGGATAGCCGCCCGCCTTGTCCGCGAGCCCCACCCGGTCCAGCAGCCTCTCGGCCCGCGCCCGGGCGACGGCCTTCGTCTCACGGCGCACCTGGATCGGCGCCTCCATGATGTTCTCGATGGCCGTCATGTGCGGGAAGAGGTTGAAGCGCTGGAAGACCATGCCGATGTCCCGGCGTTTCAGGGCGACTTCGGAGTCCCGCAGCTCGTAGAGCTTGTCGCCCTTCTGGCGGTAGCCGACCAGCTCGCCGTCGACGTACAGCCGCCCGGCGTTGACCTGCTCCAGATGGTTGATGCAGCGCAGGAAGGTCGACTTGCCGGAGCCGGAGGGCCCGATCAGACAGAAGACCTCGCGCGGCGCGACCTCCAGGTCGATGCCCTTCAGCACGTGCGCGGCGCCGAAGGACTTGTGCACGCCCTCGGCCTTCACCATCGCGGTCGCGCCGTTCGTCGTGCCTTTGGCCGTCTTCGC
The DNA here is from genome assembly GCF_042716895.1 of Streptomyces sp. NPDC058653. NCBI lineage: Bacteria > Bacillati > Actinomycetota > Actinomycetes > Kitasatosporales > Streptomycetaceae > Streptomyces > Streptomyces sp. NPDC058653. The sequence continues at coordinate 833 of NZ_JBHXRM010000069.1, forward strand.
GATGGCGGTCATGCCGTGCCTCCGTTCGGGCGGCCCAGGGAGAACAGATTGGCCTTGACCCGCTGGAACGGGGTCTGCGGCAGCGTGCGCAGCGAGCCACGCGCGTAGTGCCGCTCCAGGTAGTACTGACCGATGCTCAGGACCGAGGTCATCAGCAGGTACCAGGCGGCGGCGAGGAAGAGCATCTCGACCGGGGCGCCGGAGGTCTGACCGATGTCCTGGGCGTATCTCAGCAACTCGTAGAACTGCACCGTCGCCACCAACGACGTCGTCTTCAGCATGTTGATGACTTCGTTGCCGGTCGGCGGCACGATCACCCGCATCGCCTGCGGGATCACGATGCGGCGCAGCGTCTTGGCGTGGCTCATGCCCAGCGCGTGCGACGCCTCCGTCTGGCCCTCGTCCACCGAGAGCAGGCCGGCGCGGCAGATCTCCGCCATGTACGCGGCCTCGTTGAGGCCGAGGCCGAGCAGCGCCGTCAGGAACGGCGTCATGAAGCTGGCCCAGTAGTCCTTGTAGATCGGCCCGAGGTTGATGTACTCGAAGACCAGGCCCAGGTTGAACCAGACCATCAGCTGGACCAGGACCGGCGTACCGCGGAAGAACCAGATGTACGACCAGGCGATGGACGACATCACCGGGTTCTTCGACAGCCGCATCACCGCGAGGACGATGCCGCCGACCACGCCGATGGCCATCGACAGGATGGTGAGGATCATCGTCTGGCCGACACCCTTGAGGATGCGGTCGTCGAAGAAGTAGTCCGGTACGGCGCCCCAGTTGATCTTTCCCTGGGAGAACGCGTAGATGATCATCGCGAGCAGTGCGAACGCGACGACCGCGCTCACGTACCGCCCGTAGTGCCGGACCGGAATGGCCTTGATGGCCTCCGGTCCGGCCGGTCCCGAGGGTGGAGCGTCGGAGGGACCGTCCGACTTGGATATCTCAACAGACACGGATGCTGCCTTTCGGAGCCGGGAGCGATCAGGTGCCGGCGTTGATCGTGGCTTCCTTGACCGCGCCGGCGTCGACGCCCCACTTCGCGATGATCTTGTCGTACTCGCCGTTGTCGATGATCGCGTTGAGCGCGGCCTGGAGCGCCTTGCTCAGCTCGTCGTTGCCCTTGGCGACGGCGATGCCGTACGGGGCGGCCTCGATCTGCTCGCCCACGAGCTGGAAGTCGTTGCCGCCGCCCGAGGTCTTCACCGCGTACGCCGCGACCGGGAAGTCCGACGAACCGGCGTCGGCGCCGCCGGCGCGCAGCCGTGTCTGGGCCAGCTGGTCGTTGTCGAAGGCCTGGATCCCGATGGCCTTCTCGCCGCCCTCGGTGCACTTCTTCGACTCGGCCTTGGCCAGGTCGTGCGAGACCGTGCCGCGCTGGACGACCATCTTCTTGCCGCAGAGGTCCGACCAGGCCGCGATGCCCTTGTCGTCGCCCTTCTTGGTGTAGATCGAGACACCGGCGGTGAAGTAGTCGACGAAGTCGACGCCCTCGCCGACCTTCTTGCCGGTCTCGGAGTCCACGCCGTCCTGGCGGGCCTTGGTGTCGGTCATCGCCGACATGGCTATGTCGTAGCGCTTGGAGCGCAGACCCGTGAGCAGCGTGTCGAAGGTGCCGTTCTCGAACTCGAACTTCACGCCGAGCTGCTTGCCGAGCGCGTCCGCGATGTCCGGGTCGATGCCCACGGTCTTGCCGGCGTCGTCCTTGAACTCCACCGGCGGGTACGCGATGTCGGAGCCCACCTTGATGACGCCCTTGTCCGCGATCGCCTTCGGCAGCTGGTCGGCCAGCGGGGCGCTCTTCGTGGAGGCGGCGGGGTCCTTCTCGCCGTCGTCGGTCTGGTCGCCACAGGCGGTCAGCAGCAGCGCGCCCGCGACCGCGATCGCGCCGACCGCGGCGATCCGGGACTTCCCGGCGGTGGTACGACTGGTGAAGCTGGCGGTCATGATGAGGATCCTCCGGCGGACGAGGGAATTGCCACGCGGTGGGCACGCGCCATCGAGTGTCGCGACCGTGTGTGACTGATTAGGGCATCTTGCCATTCGGACTGGTCCGTTCAGGGGCCCCGCCATGTCAAAATCGGATAACGGGTGACCCCCGTGTACCGGGGGACCGGCGGATCAAGACCGGACCATCTACTGGAATGCCTTCTTCCGGCCGGACAATCTCCGGTCTCTTTCGCCGTTCCGGGCGGTTTCGTGTCGTGCGGCGGAAGTGTCGTCAAACTCCGCTATGAGTCATGTCACCGCTTGTAGAAGGTTTCATGGGCGACCCGCCGATCCGGTCCGTCCGGTATGAAGGACACCGACACCCCTCATCCGGGGCTCAGGGCGCGTGTGCGGTGCGCCCGGCGCGTATGTACCTCCTCCTGTTCGGCCTTCCAACCGCCGATAACAGGTCATGTACGCGGTGCCCGCCCACCCCTCCGTAACCCAGGAGTGGACACCCTCAACTGATGAAGAGACTTAAGGGGTCAAGAACATGGCAGCGGAGATCGTGAATCCTCGCAGCGAGAGCGAAAGTGAAAGCGTCCGGGGAGCGCTCGGCGATGGTGACGGCATCGCCGACGACGCCACGGACGAGCCGTTCGATCCCGCCTTCGCGCTGCACCGCGGCGGGAAGATGGCGATCCAGGCGACCGTGCCCGTCCGGGACAAGGACGACCTGTCCCTCGCGTACACGCCGGGCGTCGCCAAGGTGTGCACGGCGATCGCGGAGAACCCGGAGCTGGTCCACGACTACACCTGGAAGTCCCAGGTCGTCGCCGTCGTGACCGACGGGACCGCGGTCCTCGGGCTCGGGGACATCGGTCCGGAGGCGTCGCTCCCCGTGATGGAGGGGAAGGCGATCCTCTTCAAGCAGTTCGGCGGGGTCGACGCGGTGCCGCTGGCGCTGGCGACGACCGACACCGACGAGATCATCGACACCGTCGTGCGGCTCGCGCCGTCCTTCGGCGGGGTCAACCTGGAGGACATCTCGGCGCCCCGCTGCTTCGAGATCGAGCGCCGGCTCCAGGAGCGGCTCGACATCCCCGTCTTCCACGACGACCAGCACGGCACGGCCGTGGTGACGCTGGCCGCCCTGCGGAACTCGGCCAAGCTCACCGGGCGCACGCTCGGCGAGCTGCGCGCCGTCATCTCGGGGGCGGGGGCGGCGGGGATCGCCATCGCGAAGTTCCTCCTGGCGGCGGGGATCGGCGACGTGTCGGTCGCCGACCGCAAGGGCATCGTCAGCCCCGACCGCGACGACCTGACCGACGTCAAGCGCGAGCTGGCCGAGATCACGAACCACGGGGGTCTCTCCGGCTCGCTGGAGGCCGCGCTCTCGGGCGCGGACGTCTTCATCGGCGTCTCCGGCGGTACGGTCCCGGAGCCGGCGATCGCGTCGATGGCCCCCGGGGCGTTCGTCTTCGCCATGGCCAACCCGAACCCGGAGGTCCACCCGGACATCGCGCACCAGTACGCGGCGGTGGTGGCGACGGGGCGCAGCGACTACCCGAACCAGATCAACAACGTGCTGGCGTTCCCCGGCATCTTCGCGGGCGCGCTCCAGGTGCGGGCGTCGCGCATCACGGAGGGCATGAAGATCGCGGCGGCGAACGCGCTGGCGGACGTGGTCGGTGACGAACTGTCGGCGGACTACGTGATCCCGTCCCCGTTCGACGAGCGGGTGGCCCCGGCGGTGACGTCGGCGGTGGCGACGGCGGCCCGCGCGGAGGGCGTCGCCCGCCGCTAGCCCAACTCGCCTGCCCACGCCCGGTCCCGGGGGTCGCCCCCGGGGCCGGGCGTCGTGGTCACGGAGGGGGCGGCGGGCGCGTGCGCCCCTTCCCCGAGCCGTACGGGGCGTGCTCCGCGTCGAACGGAGCTCAGCCCCCACAAGGGAGTTCGCGTCCGCCCCGGCAACCGCCCCGGCCCCGTTCACCCCGCCCCGCCAAGCCCCGTCACGGACAACCGCAACCCAAGCGACCCCGGTCATTCATCCGCGCCTGGTGGGATCCTCGCGCCGAGGAATGGCCAAGAGGAGGCGCTGGTGAATCTGCTTGTCAACGGAGATGCCGAGAAGGGGCCGGGCGGGACCGCCGAGCCCGTCGGGAGCGTCGTCGGCTGGAAGGTGCGGAAGGGGGCGCCCGCGCTCGTCGGGTACGACGTCGGGGACGGGTATCCCACGCCCGGCGATCCCGGGCCCGGCGGCGAGGCCGGGGCGAGGTTCTTCTCCGGGGGGAACAGCCCCGTCACCGTCCTCGTACAGGAAACGGTTCTTCCCGCCTCCGGGGCCACCGGGCACCGTGCGGTCGACGCCGGCCGGGTGCGGTACGTGCTGAGCGGGTGGCTCGGTGGCTACGCCGGGCAGGAGGACGGTGTCAGGCTGTCCGTCGAGTTCCGCGATCGTGCCGGGACCCCCCTCGCGCTCTCCGTCCTCGGCCCCGTCGGCGCCGCCGAACGCGGCCACGCCACCGCCCTGTTGGAGCGCAGCGCCGAGGCCGCCGTGCCGCCCGGTGCCCGGTCCGCCTTCGTACAGCTCTCGTTCACGCGCAGTGGCGGGGGCACGTCGAACGACGGCTACGCGGACGGGATCTCACTCCGGCTGACCGCTTCGGGAAGGCACTCATGACTCTCAACAGACGTGATCTGCTCAAGGCCGCCGGTGCCGCGGGCGCGCTCAACGCGGTGTGGCCACTGACCGCCGGACTCTCGCCCGCCCAGGCCCGCGAGGCCGCGGAGGCGCTCGGTTCGACGTACGACAAGGCGCCGTTCACGCTCGGCGTCGGCTCCGGCGACCCGCAGCCCACCAGTGTCGTGCTCTGGACGCGCCTCGCGCCCGAGCCGTTCGCCGAGCCCGGTGAGCAGGGGCTCGACGAGATCGTCGACGTCCGCTGGGTCGTCGCCGAGGACCGCGCCCTGCGCCGCGTCGTCGCGCGCGGCACCGTCCCCGCGTCCGCGACCCTCGCGCACAGCGTGCACGTGCCGGTCGGCGGGCTGCGTCCCGGCCGTACGTACTACTACGCGTTCACCGCGCTGGGCAGGACCAGCAGGCTGGGCAGGACCCGTACCGCGCCCGCCGGCCGGGTCCGCTCCGCCCGCTTCGCCACCGCCAACTGCCAGAACTACCCCCAGGGCCACTACGCGGCGCTGCGCGGCATCGCCCGCGAGGACCTGGACTTCGTCATCCACCTGGGTGACTACATCTACGAGCACGGCCCCGAGGGCAGCGACATCCGCGACCACAACGGTCCGGGGATCCTCACGCTGCACGACTACCGGGTCCGCCACGCCCTCTACAAGGGCGACCCGTCGCTGCGCGAGGCGCACGCCGCGCACCCGTGGTTCCTCACCTGGGACGACCACGAGGTCGTGAACGACTACAGCGGTACGGGCGGCGGCGCCCCGTTCATGCGGCGCCGGGCCGCGGCGTACCAGGCGTGGTACGAGCACCAGCCCCACCGCGGCGCGGGCGACTCCGTCCTGCCGGACATCGACATCCACCGGGTGCGCCGCTGGGGCGACCTGCTGGAGCTGGCCGTGCTCGACCTGCGGCAGTACCGCTCCGCGCAGAACCTCCCCGACGGCACCATCCTGGGCGCCGACCAGAAGGCCTGGCTGAAGAAGACCGTCGACCGCGCGCCCGACAGCTGGCACGTCTGGGCCAACTCGATCATGCTCAGCCAGCTGCGGGGCCGGCCCGGTGGCGGCTTCATGTTCACCGACCAGTGGGACGGCTTCCTCGGCGAGCGCGAGGAGGTGCTGGAGCACGTACGCACCAGCGGCCTCGAAGACCTCGTGGTGCTCACGGGTGACTGGCACTCCGCGTTCGTCGACGACATCCGGCCGGACTACGACAACACCGAATCGCCGGTCATCGGAACGGAGTTCACCGCGCACTCGGTGAGCTCCGGCGCGTACGACGCGGGGTGGAACGCCGACAACGGCCCGCTGATGGGCGCGGCCAACCCGCATCTCCAGTACTTCGAGGGCAACCACTACGGCTACGACGTGTACGAGGTCACGCCGGAACGCTTCAGCACCCATATGCGGGTCATCGAGGACCGCCGTGACCCGGCCTCTCCCGTCTCCACCCTGACCACGTTCCATGTGGACCGGGGCAGGGCGGGCGCGTACGAGGACCCGGCGACCAGGTCGTCGCCCGCGCAGTACCGGAGGGACTGACACGCCGGGCAGTGAACAGGGCACTGTCCAGGGCCGGGGACGGGACTCGCCTCACACACGCGTGTGGTTCCGTGTGTCCCGCCCCCGCTCTAGGGTCGAGGTCATGTTCGCCGCCTACGCAGCCCGCATCGACCGGGACCAGCCCATCAACGGCCTCGAGTTGGGCGACCGCCCCGCTCCGGAGCCGCGCCCCGGCTGGTCCACCGTGACCGTGAAAGCCGCCTCGCTCAACCATCACGACCTCTGGACCCTGCGCGGGGTCGGGATCACGGAGGACCGGTTGCCCATGATCCTCGGCTGCGACGCCGCCGGGATCGACGAGGAGGGCAACGAGGTCGTCATCCACTCCGTCGTCGGCCAGACCGGCCACGGCGTCGGCCCCCACGAGCCCCGCTCGATCCTCACCGAGCGCCACCAGGGCACCTTCGCCGAGCAGGTCTCCGTCCCCACCTGGAATCTGCTGCCCAAGCCCGCCGCGCTGACCTTCGAGGAGGCCGCCTGTCTGCCGACCGCGTGGCTGACCGCGTACCGGATGCTCTTCACCAACGCCGGCGTACGGCCCGGGGACTCCGTCCTCGTCCAGGGCGCGGGCGGCGGTGTGGCGACCGCCGCGATCGTGCTCGGGAAGGCCGCCGGGATGCGGGTGTACGCCACCAGCCGCGACGAGGCGAAGCGCAAGCGCGCGGTCGAACTGGGCGCCACCGAGGCGTTCGAGCCCGGCGCGCGGCTGCCGCACCGTGTGGACGCCGTCCTGGAGACGGTCGGCGCCGCGACCTGGTCGCACTCGATCAAGTCCCTGCGGCCCGGCGGCACGCTGGTGATCTCCGGCGCCACCAGCGGCGACCGGCCCTCGCACGCGGAGCTGACCCGGATCTTCTTCCTGGAGCTGAGGATCGTCGGCTCGACGATGGGCACCAAGGACGAACTGGAGGACCTGCTGTCCTTCTGTACGGCGACGGGCATCCGCCCCGTGATCGACGCCGTCCTGCCGCTGGACCGGGCCCGCGAGGGCTTCGAGCGGATGACGGCGGGCGATCTGTTCGGCAAGATCGTGCTGACCCGCTGAGAGGGATGTCGTGACCGCGCTGCTGCCGTTGCTGACGGTGGTCGGCTGCCTCGCGGCGGTCATGGGGTTCTTCGGGTGGCTCGCGCTCCTCGTACGCAGACGGGGCAGCGCGGGCGCGGCGATCACCGCCGCGATGGCCTCGTACGACGAGGCGTTCCGGGTGACCGCGCACGAGGCGCACCACGAGATCCAGGCGGGGGCCGAGCGGCGACTCCCGCTGCCCTCGCCCGACGATCCGGACCGCCGGGCCGCCAACGGCCCTGTTCCGTCCGGGCGTTCACACCTTAGGAGGCCTGCCCGCCGCCGTTCCGTACTACGGCGCTGGGCGAGGCGGCTGCGCGGCTGAGGCTGGGGCACGGGTCGGCGCCCGACCGGCGTGTCAATTTTGGTTGACGCGACCGGCTTGTCAACGTAAATTGACAGCCATGACGGATGCAACGGATCTCGCCGAACGGGCGGGCGACCGCGATCCCCGCGTCGGGCTGCGAGCGGTCGCCGCGCTGCGGCGGCTGCTCGAACAGCTCGAAGCCGTCCAGGTGCGCAGCGCCCGGAACCAGGGCTGGTCGTGGCAGGAGATCGCGGCCCAGCTCGGGGTCAGCAGGCAGGCGGTACACAAGAAGTACGGGAGGCAGTGATGTTCGAACGCTTCACGAAGGGCGCGCGCGCCGTGGTGACGGGCGCCGTCGCCCAGGCCGAACGCACGGCGTCGCCCCGGGTCACCGACGAGCACATGCTGCTCGCGCTGCTCGACTCACGGGGGACCCGGTCGGCGTTCGCCTTCGCCTCGCTCGGCATCCTGGATCAGCGGGCCTCGGTCGAGGCGGGGCTGGCGGACGCGCGGCGACGGGGCGGGATGTCGTCCGCCGACGCGGCGGCGCTCGCGGAGATCGGGATCGACGTCGGGCGGATCGTCTCGAAGGTCGAGGAGACGCACGGCGCGGGCGCGATGGGAGTACGCGGGTCGGGGCGGCGCGGGTGGACGTCGCACAAGAAGTTCGCGCCCGAGGCGAAGAAGGCGCTGGAGCAGTCGCTGCGGGTGGCGCTGGGGCGCGGTGACAAGGCGATCGACGACGGCCACATCCTGCTGGCGCTGACGGCGCGGCCGGGGGTGGTGTCGGACGTGCTCGCGGAGCACGGGGGGACGTACGGGGCGGTCGAACGGGCGCTGTTCGGGGAGGGTTTCACCCCGGCGGGCTCCGGCTGACCGGTGCGGTGCGGTGCGGTCCGGGGCGGTGGTCGGGGCCGCGCGCGGCGCCGGTGCCTGACCGGGGGCCGTACGGCACCGGCCCCGCCGTGTGGCCCCTCAGCGCCAGTCGCCGGTCACCCAGGCCAGCAGCCTGGGACGGGCCGTCCCGTCGCACTTCACCAGAATCGCCTTGTCGACGACCTGGACGGTGACGGCCCCCCGCGCGAACGACGAGATCCCGGTGGTGAACCGGCCTGGCTCCGTGAACGTGTCGGGGCCCCGGAGCGCGGTCGTCGGTCCGGGGGAGTCGCAGCCGACGCCCTGAAGGGGCTGGCCGAGGAACCAGCCGCCGACGAAGACGGCGTACAGCACGGCGGTGGCGCCCAGGCGGCGCGCGGTTATCCAGGTGGGCACGGACGGAGTCTTCCACGACCAGGAGCGGGGCGGGTCCGGGGGCCACCGGATCGCCCGGCCCGGATCCGCCGGCAGGACAACCGTGTCCGTACTTCCAGCCGTGCCGTTACGCCGTCGGCCCCCGCAGCAGCGCCAGGACGCGGGCCGCCGCCGCCGACAAGTCGCCCCGGACCTCCGCGAGCTGAGCCTCCGTCACACCGTGGTCGCGGGCCGCGTCGCGGATGTCGTCGCGGAAGCGGTCCAGCAGACGGTCCAGGTCGCGGGCCGGGTCGCCCGTCCTGGGGGTGTCCTCGCCCCAGGCGGGACCCGTCTTCGCGGCGCGGTCGGTGTCAGCGAAGTGGTCCGTCTTCGAGGCGTGGTCGGTGTTCGCGGCGCGGTCGGTGTCCGCCGTCTCCGGGGTACCGAACGGAGGCCACTTGGAGCCCGTCGCCAGACCCCCCAGCTGCGCCGACATCTCGGACAGCCCCTCCCACACACCCGTCGGCCAGTCACCGTGCGCGAAGTGGCCCTGGACCTGTTCCTGGACCTGTCTGGCCATGCGCAGCATCTCCTGGCGGGCCTTCTCCTGCGCCTCCTTGGCCTGGCGGCGCGCCTGTTGGGCGTCCTCGCGGGCCCGGCGGGACTCGTCCTTCGCGCGGCGGGCCTGTTCCTTCCACTCCTGCTTCGCGCGGCGCAGCTCCTCCTTCGCCGCGCGCCAGGACTCGCCGTCCCCGCCCGTCTTCTCCCACTCGGCGGAGCCGGACGGCGTGCCCGCCGAGGCGGACGCCGCAGCCGCGCGCATCTCGTTGCGCAGCTGGCCCGCCGCGCCCCGTACGTCGTCCCGGATCTCCGCGGCGAGTTCGGAGACGGACTCGCGGATCTCCAGCTCCAGATCGGCCAGTTCACCGCTGCGGCCCGCCAACTCCTCGCGGCCCGCCTCCGTGATCGAGTAGACCTTGCGGCCGCCCTCGGTGGCGTGCGTGACCAGGCCCTCGGCCTCCAGTTTGGCCAGCCGGGGGTAGACCGTGCCGGCGGAGGGCGCGTACAGGCCCTGGAAGCGCTCCTCCAGCAGGCGGATCACCTCGTAACCGTGGCGCGGAGCCTCGTCGAGCAGCTTGAGCAGATAGAGGCGGAGACGGCCGTGGGCGAAAACGGGGGGCATGTCAGAGCTCCTTCTTGTCGGCCGGCGTCGCGTCGTCCGCGTCGGCGTCCGATGGTGCGGTGTCCACGGGTGCGCCCCCGTGCGGGAGATCCGCCGGCGGCCGGGGCGCGCCGTACGGGTCCTCCGACGCCGGCCTCCTTAGGAGGGCGATCGAGCCGGACAACGTCAGCGCCTTGAGCTGCCCCGTACCCGCTCCCAGCGTGCCCGTGATCTTCTTGGAGCCCCAGTGTCCGCCGACGCGCAGGTCGTCGAAGGCGTTGGAGAGCGAACCGCTCGTCGTGTTCGCCTCGACCGTCGCGTCCGTCGGGTGCGGCAGCCTGATGGCGACCTCGCCCGAGACCGTGTTGACCTTGATGTCGGTGGGTCTGCCCGCGGGCTCCAGGTCGATGGCCATGTCGCCGCTGATGGAGTCCGCCCGCACGGAGGATCCCCCGCAGTCCACGACGGTCAGATCGCCGGAGACCGACTGGAAGCGGAGGTCACCGGTGACGGCCTGGGCCTCGACGTTCCCGGAGACCGTCTCCGCGCGGACCTGGCCGGCCAGGCCGACGAGGGTGGTGTCGCCGTGCACGCCGCAGACCTCCGTACGACCCTTGATCCCGGAGATCACGGCACTCGCTCCGACGACGCCGACCTCGACGCTCGCCGTCGCGGGCACCGAGAGGGTGACGACGGCGTGGCGGCGGCGGTCCTTGGGGTCGAACCAGCTGAGGAAGTTCTGCCAGGGCAGGTCCTCGTAGGCGACGGTGAGCGTGCTGCCCGTACGGGTGACGATCAGGGGCGGGCCCTGGATCTCGGAGATCTCCAGGCGCGCGCCGCCCTGCTCGGACAGTACGGTCTCGTCGATGCCGACGACGTTGACCGTGCCGTTCGTGACGCGCACGCTGAACGCCGTCACCGGGTCGTCGAACGTCAGCTTCTTCGGCCCGCTGACTTCCCACGTCGACTCTGCCATGGTGCTGACTCCCCTGGGCCGGCCACGACGCAACATATCGCGTCTCTTCTTCAACACGATATATCGTGGCTAGGGGAAGTCAAGACCTATCGCGATGCCTGCGCGTGTTCGAGTCGGGGGAGGCGGGGGAGCCGGGAGAGGGGGCGGTCGCGACGGCCGGGACCGGTCACTCGTCCTCGTCGTCGTCCAGGCGCGCCAGCCAGGTCGCCAGGCGTTCCACCGGAACCTCGAAGTCCGGATTGAGGTCGACGAACGTACGCAGCTGCTCGGCCAGCCACTCGAAGGTCACCTCCTCCTCGCCGCGCCGCTTTTCCAGTTCCTCGATCCCGCGATCGGTGAAGTACATGCGAACAGCGTAACTACCTGGTCGGGAGGGGAGATATCCCGCACACACCGGTGCGGGACGAGCGGGGGAGGGGTGGCGGTGGACCGCGACACAAGAGGCGGCCATGAGGTACGGGAGGTGGTCCTGCCCGGCGGGCAGGTCATCCTCGCCAGGGTCGCCGTGCTGCGTCCGGACGGGTCGGCCTTCGAGGACGTCGGGGCCGTCGACCGGCTCCGGACGGGAGTGACCCGCGTCAACGAGGTGATCGCGGCGGTCGGCGCGACCGTGATGGACGCGGCGCGGGCGGCGGGACCGAGCGAGGTCAGCGCCACGTTCGGCATCGAGCTGGCGATGAAGCCGGGCGCGGCGGTGGCCGCCGTCCTGGCCGACGGGGAGGCCAAGGCGTCCATCTCCGTCACCCTCACCTGGCAGCCGGGCCGCGAGCGCGACGCCGCTGCGGCAGACCGAGCGACAGCCGCCCCCGAGCCGGCGACCCCCGCGGCGGACGGTCCACCGGTGCCGCCGGCACCCGGCGGCCCGCCGATACCGCCGCCTCCCGGAGCCCCGCCCACGGTCCCCGCCCCGGCGGTCCCGCCCCGCCCCCAGGGCTCGCCGGGACCGGAACCACTCCCCACTTCGGGATCATCGGGCTAGCCTCGTCCCACTTGCCTCAACTTCGGGGGAACGGGGTGCGGATGAAAGACGCTCGGATCTGTGGAGAGCCCGGCGCGGGGGAAGGGGCCGTTCCAGGACGCACCGTTCCGGAACACGCCGTACCGGTGCGCGCCCTTCCAACGCCCTCGTACTCCCCGTGTGTTCACTCATGAGCTCCCTCGAAGACCCCGTGAGCCGGGGAGTCGTCCGCATCGGTCCCGTCGCTCGCGGGTATGACGGAGACAGTGCCGGATTCCGGGGCAGCGGATTCTTCGTCGCCCCCGAATGGGTCGTGACCTGCGCGCATGTCGTGGACAAGAGGGTGGGTGCGATGGAGCGGGAGCCAGGGGGCACAGTCACGGTCACCACCCACGACGACGAGCGGTTCGAGGGCGAGATCGCCCATGTGCTGGCCGGGCACGATCTCGCGCTCGTACGGGTGCCGGGCGCGGACTTCACCGACTGCCTCTGGCTCAGCGACCGTTCGGCGCCGACGCCCGCCGAGGTCGAGCTGTACGGCTGGGCGGACACGACGGGCGGGTACGGCGGGGAGGAGTTCCTCTCCACGACGGCGATGGCGACCGGCGGACGCCGCAGAAACCCGATGTGGCTCCAGAACGGCCTGGTGCTGCACGGCTGTTCGGGCGGCCCCGTCGTCGACACCCGGTACGGATCGGTCATCGGCGTCATCAAGGGCAAGGGCGAGGGCGACGCCACGATCGGCCGCGCCGAGTCCGTCACCGCGCTGCGCACGCTCTGCGACCAAGGGGCCGAATCCCTCTGGGCGGAGCTCATCGGCGGCCACGACCGGCACCATCTGCGCCGCCTGGAGGGCTCGGGCGAGAGCTGGCCCCGGCTGCACACCCGCCTCGCGGTGGCACAGGGCCAGCCGCACAGCTTCTCCCCGCAGTCGCGTACGCAGCTGTACGGGCTCTTCGCCGACGTCGAACCGCCGTCGGGCCCCGGCCAGGTGCTGCATCTGGTCAACGGCGCGAGCCGGCGGCTGCTGCGGGCGCCGCAGCGGATCGAGTCCAACGACCCGCGCAGCTGGCGCGAGGGTTCGGGGCTGCTCTACGACCCGCGCGAGCACACCGAAGGCGCCCTCGTGGGACGGGATCTCGAACAGGAAGCCGTCGTCCTGTACGCGGCCATGGTGTACGGCACCCTGCGCGCTCCCCGTGACACCCCGGCCGCCAAGAAGCTCCGCCACTGGGTGGAGACGGCCGCCAACGCCCTGGAGACCGACGTGATCCGGGAGGAGAGCCTGGAGCTCCTCGCCGGCGGCGACCACGCCGACGGCGGGGCGGGCGGAGGCGCCGTTCCCGGCGACGCCGCCCATGACGACGTGCTCGTCGTCATCGAGCCCGAGGTCTACGGCACCCATCCCTGGCGCGTACAGCTGCTGGACCCCGACGGCGGCACGACCACCGTCCGGTACGACGAGGAGGGTGTCCCGCGCACCGGTCTGGAGGCCGCCGTACGCCAGGGACTGAGCGAGGCGCTGGCCCGCGCCGACGCCGGGCAGTACCTGGCGGCCGTCGACTTCCTGCTGCCCCGCGCGCTCTTCGACGAGCCCGTCGACGAATGGCGCTCCCGCCTCCCGGGCGCCGACGAACCGCCCAGCGTGCACACCCTCCCGATCGGACGGCGCAGAGTCGTCGCCCTGCGCGACCAGTTGCGCCGGCGCGACGGCGTGACTCCGGAGTGGAACCGCGGCAGACGCGCGGCCGACCACGGACCGCTGGTGGCCGTACCGCTCTGTCTGGACGTACCGGACGGGGGGCACACGGCCACCTCGCCGGAGGGCGAGGAGGCGGCGTACGCGCGGCTGTCGGTGAGCACGGCGGGCGTCGCGGGCGGTTCGCTGCCGGTGTACTGCGCGAGTACGGCCACCGGGCGCGGCTCACGCGTCCTGACGCGTGCCTTCCACGCCGGCCATGTCGCCGTGCTGTGCCGCCGTGCCGCCGAGGACGGGCACGACGACTGCGCGGAGTTCTACCGCAGGGCCGCCCAGTTGGTGCGCGAGGCACCCACCGGGAGCGCGCTGCGCGAGCGGGTGCGGGTGCTGCGCAACCTCAGCGCGGACACCGAACGTACCGACCAGGACACGGCCTGGGCACGGCACATCGTCCTCATCTACGATCCACCCCACAGGCCGGCGCTTCCCGACGAACCTCTGCACGCCCCGCCCCTATGACAGGCAGGTGCCCCCAAGTGACCTGCTGCGGAGGGGGTATGAGCGGCCGAGCGGGGTACGGACGTCCAGTATGCCGGGCGCACGCCGGGCCGACATCGATGAGGAGCCCACAGTGAGCGACTGGCGCATCTACCGAGGAGCGGGACTGCCGCACGACGGTGCGCGGCAATTACCCGATCCGCCTCCCTGGCGGGAGTTCACGGCGCGCGGCTCCGACGGCGCGGACGGGGCGGACGGGGCGGGGGACGAGGCACCGGACGGGGCGCACACCGAAGAGGTGGACAACGCCCGCCGACTGGGCGTCAAACGCCGGCTCGTGGAGTCGTTCCACCCGCGCCCCGAAGAGGTCGAGGCCGTCAACGCCGCGCTCCAGCTGCGCCGTCCGCTGCTCGTCACCGGCACGCCCGGCACCGGCAAGTCGACGCTCGCGCACGCCGTCGCGCACGAACTGCGGCTCGGCCGCGTGCTGCGCTGGCCGATCGTCAGCCGCACCACTCTCCAGGACGGCCTCTACCACTACGACGCCATCGGCCGTCTCCAGGACGTGCAGCTCGACCGGGCGGTGTCCGGCGACGCGGTGACGCAGCCGCCCATCGGCTCGTACATCAGGCTCGGCCCGCTCGGTACGGCGCTGCTGCCCTCGCCCGACCGGCTGCCCCGGGTCCTGCTCATCGACGAGTTCGACAAGAGCGACATCGATCTGCCGAACGACCTCCTGAACGTCCTGGAGGAGGGCGAGTTCACGATCCGTGAGCTGGAGAGGCGCGCCGAGCGGGAGCCGGCGACCGAGGTCCTGACCGACGACGGGACACCCGTGACCGTGGTCGGCGGCCGGGTGCGGTGCACCGCGTTCCCCTTCATCATCCTCACCTCCAACGGCGAACGGGACTTCCCCGCCGCCCTGTTGCGCCGCTGTATCCAGCTCGACCTCAAACCGCCCGGCGAGAAACAGCTCGCCGCGATGGTCGCGGCGCATCTGGGCGAGGAGGCCCTGGAGGAGGGCGCGGAACTGATCGAGCGCTTCCTCCAGCGCGAGCCCGGCGAGGTCGTCGCCACCGACCAGCTGCTGAACGCGCTCTATGTGACACAGAGGGCCGCCAACGCCGAACAGGTCACCCGCAACAGGCTCGCCGAGATGCTGCTCCGCCCTCTCGACCGTCCGAGGTGATGGCGTGACCATCCCCGACCCGCCCCCCGGCGCCACCCCGCGACCGCCCCCGGGTGACCAGGGGCGCCCGGACCACCGGCCCGAGCAGCAGCCGGCCGGGCGGGCGGGCGACCCCACGGACGGCGGCGCGCAGGGTGGCGGGCCGGGGCGCGCGCCCGGCGCCTCGCGGGCCGCCGCGACGGACGGGCTGGCGGAGCTGGTCGGCCGACTGCGCGCGGCCGGCCGCGACGTATCGGCCAGAGAGCTGGCCGAGGCCGTCTGGCTGGCGCGTCTGACGGACCCGCGGCCGCGGACAGGGAAGGGTCCGGGGCATCATGACGTTCCGACCACCCGGCCGACCGGGTCCGACAAGGCCGTGCGGCCGCCGGCCGGCGACCCCGCACCACGGCCCGAGCCCCCGCCCCGCACCTCCGAGCACACCGCGCCCCTCTCGCTCTACGCCCCCTCGGGCGGCGACAGCGTGCCCACGCGGTCCTTCCCGATACGGGCCCCCGCCACCGGAGCCCTCTCCGGCATGCTCGGCCTGCAACGCGCGCTGCGACCGCTGCGCGGCTACCGCCCGCCCGTCCACCCGGTCCTCGGTCCGGAGCTGGACGAGGAGGCGACCGCCGAGCGCAGCGCCGCCGACGGCCTCCTGCGCCCCGTACGCCGCCCGGCCGCGCACCGGGAGGCCGAGATCCAGCTCCTGATGGACGCCTCCCCGACCGCGTCGGTGTGGCAGCTGACGCTGGAGCGGCTCCGGCAGGCCTGTGAACGGCTCGGCGCCTTCCGCGATGTCCAGGTGCACTATCTGCACCAGGGACCGGACGGCTCCGCGATGGCCGGCACCGGACCCGACCCGCACCACACCCGGCTGCGCCCCGCCGACCAGCACCGCGACATCACCGGACGCCGGCTCACCCTCGTCATCAGCGACTGCGTGGGGCCGCTGTGGCAGTCCGGCGGTGCCCAGCGGCTGCTGTACCGCTGGGCCGAGGCCTCCCAGATCGCCGTCGTCCAGCCACTGCCGCCGCGCCTGTGGGACCGTACGGCACTGCCCGCCGATCCGGGGACGCTCGTGCACGAGCCCGGTGTGGGGCGCGGCATGCGGTTCATCGCCGACGAGAGACACGGCCTGGAGGCGCCGCCCGCCGGCGCACGCCCCGTGCCCGTGCTGCTGCCGACCGACCGGGTCCTCGGCAACTGGGCCCAGCTGCTCGGCGGCACCGGCACCCGTTCGATGCGCGGCGCGGCGGGCTGGGTGCTGCCGCAGCACCCGGCGCAGCCCGCGGCGGCGCCGTACGGCGGGGCACGCACCCCGCAGGCGCGGCTGCGCGACTTCCGCTCCGGGGCGTCGCCCGGCGCGCTGGAGCTGGCCGTGCATTTGGCGGCCGTACCGCTCTATCTGCCGGTCATGCAGCTCGTCCAGGAGGCGCTGCTCCCGGACACCGGCCCCATGCAGCTGGCCGAGGTGCTCCTCGGCGGGCTCCTGGAGCGGCTGCCCGACATGCCGGACGTGCCCGGCCCCCGCTACGACTTCGCGCCCGGCGTACGCGAACTGCTGCTGGAGATGCTCGACCGGGGCGCGGCCGAACTGGTGCTGAAGTATCTGTCGGAGTACGTCACCCGGCGCTTCGGCAAGGGCATGCGCAACTTCCCCGCCCTGGCCGTCGCCCGCCTCCAGGGCGTGGAGGCCGGCGAGGCGAGTGTGCCCGAGGACCCGGACGGCGGGCCGCAGGCCGACGAGGAGCTGTTCGCGCAGGTCCCCGCGCGGGTGGTGCGCTGGTACAAGCCCGTACGGCCGGTGCCCGGCAGGCTGGACGAGGTGGAGCGGCTGCTCGGCCTCTGGCGGGACCGGCGCGACCGGCAGATGCTCTTCGACGCGCAGGCGCTCGCCGAGGCGGCGCTCGCGTCCGAGGGCAGCGAACGCTCACGCCATCTGCTGGGGCGGGTGCTGTTCGCCCGCGCCAACACGGCGGAGGCGCGCCGTGATCCGGCGGAGGCGCACCGGCTGCTGGTCCGGGCCGAGCGGCTGCTCGTGGGACAGGAGCCGGCGACGGCGGTCGCCCGCGCGGACGTCCGGCACGAACTGTGGCGCCAGGACGGCGACACCCGGTGGCTGCGCGCGGCGGTGGCCGGGCTGACCGGCGTCACCGGCGGGGAAGACCTCACGACGGAGACCGCGCGCCGGCTCCGGATGGGCCGGGCCCTGCTCGACCTCGCGAGGACGGAGAGCGACGGGGAGGAGCCCGCCATCGCGTCGGCACGTGAACTGCGTTCCGCGATTCTCCTGTTGGACCAGGAGGAGGCGCCGCCCCACCGGCGCGCCGGCGCACTCCTCGACCTGGTGTCCGCCCTGCGGCTGACACCGGACAGTGACACGGCGGAGCTCCTCGCCCTGACGGACGCGGCCGAGTCCGCCGCCGAGGACAGCGCCCCGCTCGTGCTCGGCGCCCGGCGCGAGCGGGCGCGCGTCCACCGCGAGGCGCGGGACTGGGAGGCGGCGGCGACCGCGTACCGGCAGGCCGAGCGCAGCGCACCGCGCGACAGCCACGTCCGGTGCGAACTGCTCACCGAGTGGGGCGAGATGCTGCTCAGCGAGACCCGGAGCCCCGACCGCGCGGAGGGCATCCTGCGCGAGGCCCTCACCAACGTCTCCTCCGCGGCCCCGCTGCGCTGGCATCTGCATCTGCTGCTCGGTACGGCCCTGCTGGACCGGTACCGGGGCGACGGCGCGGGGAGCGGCTTCCTGCCCGACGTCTACGAGGGCTGCCATCTGCTGGAGCTCTCGGCGCGCCGCGCCGCCGACCCGGGGACCCGGGCCCGTTCCTGGCTGACGCTGGCGGGCGCGCGGCTCGATCTGCCGGACCCGGAGTCGCACTTCGCCTCGGCGGAGTCGGCCTACGGCCGGGCCCTGCGCGAGGCCGCCGAATCGCCCTCGCTCACGGCGGCCCGCGCCCTGCACGGCCGCGGTGAACTGTACGAGCGGATGGCACGGCCGCTGGCGGCCAGGGCCGACTACCGCGCGGCGACCGGTCACTGGCGCCGGCTGGCGGACCTCGGCACCCCGGTCCCGGAGGACGAGGTACGGGCGACCCGCGAGCGGGCGGAGGCGCTGGGGGGCTGACCCGCCCGGGCGGGGCTCATGGACGGACGTGTACCGGTCGCGGGGCCTTCCGCGTCGCGCGACCGGTCCATGCCTCCACGCGCCCGGCATGCGCTCCCCATGAGGTGTCCCCGAAGCCCGGCGCCCTGGCCCGAACCCCAACTCCCTGTGTGGCGTACGGGTTTCCGAATCGTGGGCCTCGGGAAGTAGAACCCTCGCGGCAGCGCCTCCCACGGCATGCCGCGGACGTGGCGCCGTCCGCCCCGCAGAGCGGTGCTCACCGGCGTCTGGTGTGTGCGAGCGCAAGGCGGGACTTTCACCACACGCCCTCGGGGGCATCGGGGAGGAGCAGAGCGTGCTGGAGCAACGTGTGCCCGGAACCGCGGAACACAGGGGTGGGACCGGGATTCCGGGGAGTCCCGTGCTCCCCGATCTCACCGGTGTCGACCTGCGGACTCTCCAGGGGCTGGACGACGAGGCGCTGACAGCGGCTGTCGAGGACGTGCTCCGCTGCCCGGGTTCGTTCACCGACTCGTGGAACGACGGGGAGTGAACCGGCCGCCGCGACGGCGGGATTCGGCCACTCTCGCAGCGGAGCGGAGGTAATGGCTCCGGCGTCGGGGACCTTCGCCGTTCCGCCCGGCACCCTCGCCAGGCTCGCCGCCACCCGCCAGCGGCCGCACGACCTGGACCTGCTGCACGCCGCGCTGCACAGCCGCCGGCTGGTCCTCTTCAAAGCCCTCCTCGCCCGGGTCGGGCGGAGCGATCTGACCCCGGCCGCCCGTGCCGCCTTCGACCGCGACTGGCGGCTGCTGGCACGGGCCGAGTCACCGGCACCGGGCGCCGCGCGGCGGCAGCTCGACTACCCCGCCGTCGGCGGCTGGGTCGTCGACGCCATCAACGCCCCGGGACCGGACGAGCTCGCCGCCGTCCTCCACCCGCTGGGCGGCATCGCCGTCGGTACGGCCCTGACCACCGGAGCCAGGCTCGACACCGTGCTGCCCGGCACGGGCGGACGGCTCGTCCTGCCCGGCATCGGCGCCCAGGACGTCCGCGCCTCCCACGTACGGGTCCGCTCGGGACCGCGCGGCACGGTCCTCACCCCCGTCGGCCGCCGGGCCAGATCCGTCCTGCTGCGCCCCGACGGGCGGGGCGCGGGGGCCGGCTGGACCGCCCTGGCCGTGCTGCCCGGCAGCGCCGGCCGGCTCGACGACCTCGGCACCGGACATCTCGTCGCCACGGACACGCCCCCGCGGACGGACCGCGCCGCCTGGGTCACCCGCTGGCGCGCCGCGCTCACCCTTCTGTCGGCCGCCGACCCCTGGCGCGCCGCCGAAGTCACCGGGCTCTTACGGTCCGTGGTCCCGATGGCACCGGCCGGCGAAGGCGCCTCCAGCGGCACCCTCAGGGCCGCGCCCTGGGCCGTGCACACCGCGCTGCCCGACACCGCCAGACGGTTCGCCGAGGTGCTCGTGCACGAACTGGCCCACAGCAAACTCGCCGTACTCGCCGACCTCGTCACGCTGCACCACGCCGACGGCTCGGCCGTCCACCGCGTCGCGTGGCGCAAGGACCCGCGCCCGCTCGACGGCGTCCTCCAGGGGACCTACGCGCATCTCGCGCTCGCCGACCTCTGGTCGCGCATCGCCGAGCGCCCCGGCGCCGCCCCGGCCGCCCGCCGCGCGGCCCACGCGCGCCGCGAGGACTACCGCGAACAGGTCGCCGACGCGCTCCCGCTCCTGCTCGACAGCCATCAACTCACCGAGCACGGAGTGCGGTTCACGGTGGCGATGAAACAGCATCTGACCTCGCTCGGCAGAGGCCCGAATACCCCGTACGCGCTGTCCGATTCCCTGTTCGGTGACGGTGACGTTCGGTAATCTTTCAGACGCGCCGTCAGGGAATGGCGCAGCTCGATGAATGAGGAGACGCGCGCATGGTCGCTCAGCGGCACCTGACGGAGGACGGCGGCCCCGATCAGGAGTCCCAGCATTTCGTGGTCGCCTTCCCGGGGCACCACCGGCCGTGGGCCACCTGGATCGCCCGCCGGCTCGAAGCCCACGGACACCGCGTCACGTCGCACCGCTGGGACCCCGACCGCGACGAGTCCCTGGAGGACGCGCTCGGCGATCTGCTGCTGGCCAGAGGCCGTGTCCTGCTGGTGCTCAGCGAGTGGTTCTTCCAGCTGGGGCCGCGGCGTGAGGGCGAGTGGAACACCGTGCTGCGCGGCTTCGTCGCCGCCCACGCCGACCGCTTCGCCGCCGTCAACCTGACCAACCGTTCGCTGCTGCCCGCCACCGCCGTCCTCGAACCCGTCGACCTGTGGGGCATCGCCGAGACGGAGGCCGAGCGGCGTCTGCTGGGCCGGCTCTCGCTCGAACCGTCCCTGGTGCGCGAGGAGGCGCCGTCCCCCTCCCGCTACCCCAACGACGCGCCCGCCGTCTGGGGCGAGGTGCCGCGCCGCAACGCCCGCTTCACCGGCCGGGACGACCTGCTCAACCGTATCCAGGAGTCGCTCACGGACGTCGAGCCCGGCGCGGCCGTCTGCGCGCTGGTCGGCATGTCGGGCATCGGCAAGACACAGCTCGCCGCCGAGTACGCGCACCGCTTCAGCCCCGACTACGACGTCGTGTGGTGGGTCAACTCCGACCAGCGGGGCACCCAGCGCGACCGGTTCGGCGAGCTGGCACCCGCGCTCGGCCTGCGCAGCGGCTCCGAACCGGGCGAGCGCATCCGCGCGGTGCGCGACGCGCTGCGCCGGGGCGATCCGCACGGCCGCTGGCTGGTGATCTTCGACGGCTGGGAGGACGTGGACGAGGCGGCCGCGATGCTGCCGAGGGGCGGCACCGGCCATGTGCTGATCACCTCGCGCAACCACGGCTGGCGCACCGTCGGCGAGGTCGTCGAGGTGCCCGTCTTCCTGCGGGCCGAGTCGACCGGCTATCTGATGCGCAGGGCCCCGCACATCACCGCGGAGGAGGCCAACGAGGTCGCGGTCGAGTTCCAGGACCTGCCTCTCCAGATGGCCCACGCGGCGGCCCTGCTCGGCGAGTTGCGGATGCCCGTGCCCGAGTACCTCGAAAAGGTGCACACCGGCGAGATCAACCCCCTGGACGAGGTGTCCGAGCTGGGTGACTACCCCAGTTCCTCGCTGACGTCCTGGTCGATGCTCCTCAACCGGGTCCGCGAGTCCGAGCCGCGCGCGCTCGAACTCCTCAAGCTCTGCGCCTGCTTCGCGCCCGGCAGGATTCCCGTCGGTCTGGTCCGCAGCGTGTCCCCCGGCGACCTCCCGGAGGAGCTCCGCTGGATCGCGGACAACACCCCCGACTGGCCCAGGGCCCTGGACACCCTCGCCAACTACTCCGTCATCATCAAGGATTCACGGAGCGCGTCCGTCTCGGAGGGCCGCGAGGCCGGGCGCCGCCAGGAGTCGGTCCATATGCACCGTGTCGTGCACGGCATCGTCAGCAGGCTCACCGCGGGTGACGACCGCGAGACCCACCGGGCCGTGGTCCGCCAGGTCCTCGTCGGCGGCGACCCCGGCGAGCCCTCCGACAGCAGGAACTGGCCCCGGTACGCCGAGATCCTGCCCCAGCTCGAATTCTCCGGCGCGCTGGAGAGCACCCAGCCACGTATCGTCCAGCTGGTCCTCAACTGCCTCCGGTACTGCTACACCAGCGGTGAGTACACCGTCGGCATGGACCTGGCCCGACGGGTCCGGGCACGGTGGGTCGAGCTGTTCGCCCCCGACGCCGAGCAGATGCTGGAGCTCAGCGACCGCACGACCGTGATCCTGCGCGCCAGCGGCCGGTTCCACGAGGCGTACGACCGGGACAGCGGGGCCCTCGACCTGCTCCTCGCCCAGGCCGAACCGGACCCGATCAGGCTGATGGCCGTCAACAGCGGGCTCAGCTCCGACCTGCGGTTCCTCGGCCGCTACCCCGAGTCCTACCGGCTCCAGCGGGACGTGGTCGACGTCGGCCGGGAGCTGCTGGGCGAGGACGAGTGGACCACCCTGCGGGCCCAGCACAACCTCGCCGTGTCCCTGCGGCTCCTCGGCCAGTACTCGGACGCGTACGAGATCGATCTCGACACCCTCCGCAAACGGGAGGCGGTGCTGCGCGCCCAGCACTCCAACACCCTGCACTCGGTCAACGCCTGCGCCCGCGACCTGCGGCTCCTCGGCCGCTTCCACGATGCCCTGGCCCGCCAGGAGCTCGGTGTCCGCACCCATCTCAAGGTCCTCGGGGAACACCACCCGCAGACGCTGTGGGCGCAGCACAACCTCGTCATGTGCAGGCGCAGGGCCGGGGGCAAGGGCGAGGACATCGGTCCGGTCATGGCCGACCTGCTCGAACGCCAGCAGCGGGTGTACGGCCAGGGCCACCACAACAGCCTCATGCTGGTCACCGACTACGGCAACTACCTGCGGGTGCACGGCGATCTGGGCCAGGCCAGGGAGCTGCTCACCGAGGCCGAGGACAGCTACCGGGCCCTGGTCGGCCAGGCCCACCCCGTACCGACCGGCATGCAGTCCAACATCGGGCTCCTCATGCAGGCCGAGGGGAACAGGGACGGCGCGCTCGTCCTCTTCGAGCAGGCGCTCACCGGTCTGCGCACCCTGCTCGGCGACGACCACCCCTGGACGCTGGGCTGCGCGCTGAACGCCGCGGGCGGCCGGAATCTGACCGGGCGTCTGGAGGAGGCCGCCGAGCTGAGCCGGGACACCCTGCGGCGCGCCCGCGCGGTGCTGGGCGACGACCATCCGATGACGCTCTCCAGCCAGACGGCGCTCGCGGCCGATCTGCGCGCGCTCCAGCAGCGCGAGGAGGCCGACAAGGTGGAGGAGGACGCGCTCCAGAAGCTGACGCGCACCATGGGCGCGCAGCACCAGCACACGCTCTCCGCGCGCCAGCGGGTGCGGCCCTACTGGGACTTCGAGCCGTATCTGGGCTGAGCACCGGAGGCCGGCGGACCCGTCACCGGCCGGCGTCGGACGTACGAGGGCCCGGCACCGCGAGCGAGCGGTGCCGGGCCCTCGTACATGCCTCACATCGGAACGGTCAGGCGTCGAACACCTCGGCGCAGAGCTGTGCCTGCTCCGCCTGGTGCCGCTTGGCGGAACCGACCGCCGGCGACGAGGACGCGGGCCGCGAGATACGGCGCAGGCGCTCGTCGTGCGGGATGTCGGCACCGACCGCCAGATCCAGGTGGTCGATCAGGTTGAGCGCGATGAACGGCCACGCGCCCTGGTTCGCCGGCTCCTCCTGCGCCCAGAGGTACTTCTCCGCGTTCGGGTACTTCGCGATCTCCGCCTGGAGCTCCGCGCCCGGCAGCGGGTACAGCCGCTCCAGCCGCACGATCACGGTGTCCGTCAGACCGCGCTTCTGCCGCTCGGCGTCCAGGTCGTAGTAGACCTTGCCCGCGCAGAAGACGACCTTGCGGACGGCCGCCGGATCGATCGAGCCCGCCTCGGTCATCGAGTCGCCGATCACCGGGCGGAAGCCGCCGGTGGTGAACTCCTCGATCTTCGAGGTCGCCGCCTTCAGCCGCAGCAGCAGCTTCGGGGTGAAGACGACCAGCGGCTTGTGGTGCGGGTTGTGGACCTGCCAGCGCAGCAGGTGGAAGTAGTTCGACGGCAGGGTCGGCATCGCGACCGTCATGTTGTTCTGCGCGCACATCTGGAGGAAGCGCTCGGGGCGCGCGGACGAGTGGTCCGGGCCCTGGCCCTCGTAGCCGTGCGGCAGCAGCAGCGTGACGCCCGAGGTCTGGCCCCACTTCTGCTCGGCCGAGGAGATGAACTCGTCGACGACGGTCTGCGCCCCGTTGACGAAGTCGCCGAACTGGGCCTCCCACATGACCAGCGACTCCGGACGGGCCAGCGAGTAGCCGTACTCGAAGCCCATCGCCGCGTACTCGCTCAGCAGCGAGTCGTAGACGTTGTAACGGGCCTGGTCCTCGGCCAGATACAGCAGCGGGGTGTAGTCCTCGCCGGTCTCCTGGTCCACCAGCACCGCGTGGCGCTGGCCGAACGTGCCGCGGCGGGTGTCCTGGCCCGACAGCCGGACCGGGGTGCCCTCCATCAGCAGCGAGCCGATGGCGAGCGTCTCGCCGGTGCCCCAGTCGATCGTGCCGTCCTCCACCGACGCCGCGCGGCGCTGCATCTGCGGCATGAGCCGCGGGTGCACCGTGATCGAGTCGGGGATGTTGACCTGGGACTCGGCGATCCGCTTGACGACCTCCTGGGAGATCGCCGTGGTGACCGCGACGGGGAACTCCGCCTGGGCGTCCGGGACATGGGCCGGAGCCGGGTGCGACGTGGCCTCGCGGACCTCGGCGAACACCTTCTCCAGCTGGCCCTGGAAGTCCTGGAGCGCCTGCTCGGCCTCTTCCAGCGTGATGTCGCCGCGGCCGATCAGCGACTCGGTGTAGAGCTTGCGCACCGAGCGCTTCTTGTCGATCAGGGTGACCATCTGCGGGTTGGTGAACTGCGGGTTGTCGCCCTCGTTGTGACCGCGGCGGCGGTAGCAGATGAGGTCGATCACGACGTCCTTGTTGAACGTCTGGCGGAACTCGAACGCGAGCCTCGCCACCCGGACGCACGCCTCGGGGTCGTCACCGTTGACGTGGATGATCGGCGCCTCGATCATGCGCGCCACGTCGGTGGCGTACATCGAGGAGCGGGAGGCCTCCGGGGCGGCGGTGAAGCCGACCTGGTTGTTGATCACCACATGCACCGTGCCGCCGGTGCGGTAGCCGCGCAGCTGGGACATGTTGAGCGTCTCGGCGACGACGCCCTGGCCCGCGAAGGCCGCGTCGCCGTGCAGTGCGACGGGCAGCACGGTGAAGTCCGTGCCCGCCTTGTTGATGATGTCCTGCTTGGCGCGCGCGATGCCTTCGAGGACCGGGTCGACCGCCTCCAGGTGCGAGGGGTTCGCGGCCAGCGACACCTTGATCTGCTCGCCGTCGAGACCGGTGAAGGTGCCCTCGGCGCCCAGGTGGTACTTCACGTCGCCGGAGCCGTGCATCGACTTCGGGTCGAGGTTGCCCTCGAACTCGCGGAAGATCTGGGCGTACGACTTGCCGACGATGTTCGCCAGGACGTTGAGCCGGCCGCGGTGGGCCATGCCGATGACGACCTCGTCGAGCCGCGACTCGGCCGCCGAGTCGATGACCGCGTCGAGCAGCGGGATGACGGACTCGCCGCCCTCCAGCGAGAACCGCTTCTGGCCGACGTACTTGGTCTGGAGGAACGTCTCGAACGCCTCGGCCGCGTTGAGCCTGCGCAGGATCCGCAGCTGCTCCTCGCGCTCGGGCTTGGAGTTGGAGCGCTCGATACGGTCCTGGAGCCACTTGCGCTGCTTCGGGTCCTGGATGTGCATGAACTCGACGCCGGTGGTGCGGCAGTACGAGTTGCGCAGCACGCCCAGGATGTCGCGCAGCTTCATCATCGACTGGCCGGCGAAGCCGCCGACCGCGAACTCCCGCTCCAGGTCCCACAGGGTGAGGCCGTGCTCGGTGATGTCCAGGTCGGGGTGCTTGCGCTGGCGGTACTCCAACGGGTCGGTGTCGGCCATGACATGGCCGCGCACCCGGTAGGAGTGGATCAGCTCGAAGACCCGCGCGGGCTTCGTGACGTCCTCGTCGTGCGAGGCGTCGATGTCCTTGAGCCAGCGGACCGGCTCGTAGGGGATGCGCAGCGCCTGGAAGATCTCGTCGTAGAACTCGTTCTCGCCGAGCAGCAGCTGGCTGACGATCCGCAGGAACTCGCCCGAGGCGGCGCCCTGGATGACCCGGTGGTCGTAGGTGGAGGTCAGCGTCATGACCTTGGAGATGCCCAGCTTGTTCAGGGTGTCCTGCGAGGTGCCCTGGAACTCGGCCGGGTAGTCCATCGAGCCGACGCCCATGATGACCGACTGACCGGGCATCAGACGCGGCACGGAGTGGACCGTGCCGAGGCCGCCCGGGTTGGTCAGCGAGACGGTGACGCCGCTGAAGTCGTCCATCGTCAGCTTGTTGTTGCGGGCACGCCGGACGATGTCCTCGTACGCCTGCCAGAACTCGAAGAAGTTGAGCGTCTCGGCCTTCTTGATGCCGGCGACGACGAGTTGGCGGTCGCCGTTCGGCTTCACCAGGTCGATGGCGAGACCGAAGTTGATGTGCTCCGGCTTGACCAGGGTGGGCTTGCCGTCCCTCAGGGCGAAGGAGTGGTTCATCGACGGCATGGCCTTGATGGCTTGCACCATCGCGTACCCGATGAGGTGCGTGAAGGAGATCTTGCCGCCGCGCGCCCGCTTCAGATGGTTGTTGATGACGATGCGGTTGTCGAAGAGGAGCTTCACCGGGACGGCGCGCACGGACGTGGCCGTGGGCAGCTCCAGCGACAGGTTCATGTTCTTCGCGACGGCGGCGGAGGGGCCGCGCAGCGTCACGTACTCGGGGCCCGAGGGCTCCTCGGCCGGCTCTTCCTTCGGCTCGGCCGCGACAGCGGGCCTGGCGGCGGGCGCCGCCTTCGCCGGCGCGGGCGCCGCGGGTGGAGGCGGGCCGGGC
>NZ_JBHXRM010000070.1:0-26506 GCF_042716895.1 Streptomyces sp. NPDC058653
GCCTCCCCGGCGGGCCGGGCTACCGGCCCCCTCGGGGGGGGGGGGGCCCTTGGCACTCGCCCCCGGCGCCCTACCCGGGGGCGCCCCCGCCCCCCGCCGGGGCGGGGGCCGGCCCCCCTCCCCCGCCCCCCCCCCCGGGACCGGGGGCCTTCCCGTCCACGGGAACCGGCCCCGGCGCCGCACCGGGCCCGGGCGCTCCCCCGCCCGGGCCTGGCGCCCCGCGCACCGTGCCGGGATGGCGGCGCGCCCTGCGCCCGTATCTGCTCATCGTGCCCGCCCTGCTGCTGACCGGCGGAATCCTCTACCCCTTCGGACTCGGTCTCTACTACACCGTGTTCGACTTCGCGGCGAGCAAACCGCGGCCGGACCTGGTGGGGCTGGAGAACTACCGGCGTATCTTCACCGACTCCTCCTTCTGGGACTCGGCGTGGGTGACGGTGCTGTACGCGGTCGGCGCCGCCGCCGTCGAGACCGTCCTCGGGGTCGCCGTGGCCCTGCTGCTGCACCGCTCCAGCCGGGTGGGCCGGGTGCTGGAGAAGGTCCTCATCCTGCCGCTGATGATCGCGCCGGTGATCGCCGCGATCATCTGGAAGCTGATGCTCCAGCCCTCGGTCGGAGTGGTGAACCATCTGCTGCGGCCGTTCGGGCTCGGTGATGTGCAGTGGACGGACACGCCGACGGGCGCGCTGCTGTCGTCGATCGCCGTGGACGTCTGGGTCTACACCCCGTTCGTCGCGATCCTCGCGCTGGCCGGGCTGCGCTCGCTTCCCACCTCGCCGTTCGAGGCGGCGGCGGTCGACGGCGCCTCCTGGTGGTTCACCTTCCGCAAGCTGACGATGCCGATGCTCTGGCCGTACGTCCTGGTGGCCGTGATCTTCCGGTTCATGGACTCGCTGAAGGTGTTCGACATCATCTACGCCCTGACGGAGGGCGGTCCGGGCGACTCGACGGTGGTGCTCCAGATCCGCGCGTATCTGGAGGCGATCCGCTTCCAGCGCTACTCGTTCGGACTGAGCTACATGATCGTGCTGTGGGCCGTGGTGTATCTGGCGGCGATGGTGCTGGTGCGCCATCTGGGCCGGATACAGAACCGGGCCGCGGAGGTGCCGAAATGACCGGGGGCCGGAAGGGGCGGAGGCCGAAGGGCGCCCTGAGGCGCCGGGCGCTCGCGATCGCCGCCGACGGGGCGCTGATCCTCTACTTCCTCTTCGCGCTCTTCCCCGTCGCCTGGATGGTGATCCTCTCCCTCAAGCCGGCGAACGAGCTGTTCAGCACGTACTTCTCGTTCGGTCCGACGCTGGACTCCTATCGGACGGTCCTCGGCGCGGGCGAGGACGAAGGGGTGCCGTTCCTGCGCTTCTTCGTCAACAGCCTGGTGGTGTCGCTGGGGGCGGTCGGGCTCTCCCTGGTGATCGGGCTGCCCGCCGCGTACGCCGCCGCGCGGTGGCGGTTCCGCGGCTCGGAGAATCTGATGTTCACGCTGCTGTCGTTCCGCTTCGCACCCGAACTGACCGTGATCATCCCGCTGTTCGTGCTCTACCAGCGGCTCGGGCTCTTCGACACGTACGTCGGCATGATCTGGGTCCTGCAACTGGTGACGCTGCCGCTGATCGTCTGGATCATGCGGTCGTACTTCGCGGATCTGTCGCCGGAGCTGGAGCAGGCCGCGCTGCTCGACGGCTACACCCGTAAGCAGGCGTTCTTCCGTGTGGCGCTGCCGCTGGTGAAGCCGGGTATCGCGGCCGTGTCCCTGCTGGCCTTCATCTTCGCGTGGAACAACTTCGTCTTCCCGCTGATCCTCACCTCCTCCGAGGCGCAGACGGTGACGGTGGGCGCGCTGTCGTTCCTCGGCGGCGACCGGCCCAAGTACAACCTGACGGCCGCCGCCGCGCTGGTGTCGGTGGTCCCGCCGCTGCTGCTGGCGCTGACGATCCAGCGGTATCTGGTGCGGGGGCTGTCGTTCGGGGCCGTGAAGTCATGAGCCCGGTCTCCTCCTCGACGTCGATCGCGCTGCGGGGCGTCCACAAGTCGTACGGCCGCGCCACCGCGCTGGACGGCATCGAACTGGACGTCGCCGACGGCGAGTTCTTCTGTCTGCTCGGGCCGTCCGGCGCGGGCAAGACGACCACCCTCAAGACGGTCGCCGGGCTGGCGGAACCCGACTCCGGGACCGTCGAGCTGGGGGGCCGGGACATGACGGGCGTGGAGCCGTACGACCGAGGCGTGGCCATGTGCTTCGAGTCGTACGCGCTCTATCCGCACCGCTCCGCCTACGACAACCTGGCCTCGCCGCTGCGCTCGCCGAAGTACCGGCTGCCCGCCGCCGAGGCCCGCCAGCGCATCCACACCATCGCCGAACTCCTCGGTATCGAGGGGCTGTTGGACCGTTCCGTCGGCGCTCTGTCGAACGGGCAGCGGCAGCGGGTGGCGCTCGGCCGGGTGCTCGTACGGCCCGCCCGCGCGTTCCTCCTGGACGAGCCGCTCTCCCATCTCGACGCCAAACTCCGCCAGTCGATGCGCGCCGAGCTGAAGGCGATCGGCGAGGTCCGGCACACCACCACCCTGTATGTGACGCACGATTCGGTGGAGGCGCTGGCTCTCGGCGACCGGATCGGGGTGATCAGGGACGGGCGGATCACACAGACCGGGATCCGCGAGGAGATCTGGCACCGGCCGTACGACACGTTCGTCGCCCGTGCCTTCGGGCGTCCGCTGATCAATCTGCTGCCGGGGACGGTGACGGCGGACGGGCGTTTCGGTTCGGCGGAGGGCGGCTTCCGGCTGCCGGTGGAGGTACCGGCGGCGCCGGGCACGGCGGTGCAGCTGGGCGTACGGCCCAGGGACATCACGCTGGGCGCGGGCGCCGACGGCGCGGCGGAGCTGACCGGCACCGTCTATGTCACCGAGGTCCTCGGCCGCGCCACCGAGGTCACCGTCCGGCTCGGCTCCCGGCACCTGTCGCTGGTCGCCCCGCGCGCCGCCGCCGCCGGCCTGCGCGTGGACGATCCCGTGCGGCTCTCCGTACGGCCTGAGAACCTGCTCCTGTTCGAGGCCGACCGGCCGGAGCGTCCAGGACGAAGGATCAGCCCATGAGCACCCAGCAGCAGCGCGGCCCCGCCGCGCGCCAGGCGGCGATAGCCGAGTACGTCCTCGCCCGGGGCGAGGGCACCGCCGCCGAGCTGGCAGGACGCTTCGACGTCAGCCTGATGACCATCCACCGCGATCTGGACGAGCTCGAACGGCAGGGCATCGTAAGGAAGTTCAGGGGCGGAGTGACCGCGCAGCCGTCCGGTGTCTTCGAGTCGAACGTCGCCTTCCGGCTCAAGGCCATGCACGAGGAGAAGGCGGCCGTCGCCCGGCACGCGCTGACCCTCGTCGAGCCCGGCATGGCGGTGATGCTGGACGACTCGACGTCCACCCTGGAGATCGCGCGCCGGCTCGGCCCCATCACCCCGCTCACCGTCGTCACCAACTTCCTGGAGGCGATCAACCTGCTGTCCGGGGAGCGCGGCATCCATCTGATGGCGCTCGGCGGTGACTACGACCCGCTCCACTCCTCCTTCCTCGGTGTCTCCTGCGTCGAGGCCGTGCAGTCCCTCCAGGTCGACATCTGCTTCACCTCCACCTCGGCCGTCTCCGGCGGTTTCGCCTACCACCAGGAGCAGCACATCGTGTCCGTGAAGCGCGCGATGCTCGGCTCGGCGGCCAGGAACGTCCTG
The DNA here is from genome assembly GCF_042716895.1 of Streptomyces sp. NPDC058653. Lineage (NCBI taxonomy): Bacteria > Bacillati > Actinomycetota > Actinomycetes > Kitasatosporales > Streptomycetaceae > Streptomyces > Streptomyces sp. NPDC058653. Next base: position 3,720 of record NZ_JBHXRM010000070.1, read on the forward strand.
CTGCTCGACCACTCCAAGCTGGGCCGGGTCGCCCTGCACCGGCTGGCCCCGCTCTCCGCCTTCGATCTGGTGCTCGTGGACGCCGGCGCCTCCCCGGAGGCGCTGCGCGACCTGGACGAGCACAAGGTCCCCTACCAGGTCTGCGAGGTGGGCGGTGACTGAACTGGCTCTGCGGCGGCTGCGGAAGACCTACGCGGCGCGCGGCCGTCCTCCCGTGGAGGCGGTGCGCGGTATCGACATCGAGCTGCGCTCCGGCGAACTCCTCGGGCTGCTCGGCCCGTCCGGCTGCGGCAAGTCCACGACGCTGAGGATGATCGCCGGTCTGGAGTCCGTCACCGGCGGCGACATCCTGGTCGGCGGGAACTCCGTCGTCCGCCTGCCTGCGCGGGAGCGCAACATCGGGGTCGCCTTCGAGAACTACGCGCTCTACCCCCCGCTGACCGTCGCGGAGAATCTCGGTTTCGGCCTCGCCGCCCGCCGACTGTACGGGGGCGGGGAACGGGCGCGGCGCGTCGCCGACATGGCGGAGCGGATCGGTATCACCGATCTGCTCGCCGCCCGGCCCGCCGGTCTGTCGAGCGGGCAGAAGCAGCGCGTGGCGCTGGCCAGGGCGCTGATCCGGGAACCGGACGTACTGCTGCTGGACGAGCCGCTGTCCCATCTGGACGCCGCCCAACGCGACACGACCCGCCGTGAACTGAAGCGGATCCAGGGGGACTTGGGCCATACGACGATCCTCGTCACACACGACCAGGAGGAGGCGCTGTCGCTGGCCGACCGGATCGCGGTCATGCGGGACGGTGTGATCCAGCAGGTCGGCACCCCGTTCGAGATCTACGACGCCCCGGCGAATGTGTTCGTCGCCGACTTCGTGGGGGAGCCGGCGATCAATCTGCTGCCGGGCACGGTGGCGGCCGACGGACGGGTGCGGCTCGCGGAGGCGGTGCGGTTCCCGTGCCCGCCGGGCGCCCCCGTCGGCCGCCGGGTGGTGCTCGGCATCCGTCCGGAGGACCTGCGGCTGACCCGGGAGGGTGAGACCGGACCCGGGACGGGGGAAACCGGCCCGCGCGGGGAGCCGGGCGAGGGCGTACGGGCTACGGTCAGCGCCCATGAGCCGCTCCTGGAGTCCGGAATCGCCACGCTCACGCTCGACGGCGTCGCGGAACCCCTCGTCGTGGAGACCGGCCCGGGGACACGCCTTGACCGGGGCGACACCGTGCGCGTCACCGCCGACCCGCAGCACACGCACGTGTTCGACGCCGAGACAGGAGATGCCCTGACGTGAAGATCCTCGCCGCCGGTGACCACTTCGTCCTCAACTCCCTGATCACCGAGGCCCTGCGGCGCGATGTCGCGGGCCCGGCCGAGATCACCGAACTCACCCTCCCCTGGCCGCTGACGCCCTTCGGCGAGGTCGCCGAGGTCCATGAGGCCAACGACTGCGAGGACGCGCTGATCGAGGCCCTGGACGGGGTCGAGGTCTGTGTGACCCAGATGGGTCCCTTCACCGAACGGGTGCTGGCCGCCTCGCCCGCGCTGCGGATGGTCGCGGTGTGCCGGGGCGGCCCGGTCAACGTCAACGTCGAGGCGGCCCGCGCGCGGGGCGTGAAGGTCTGCTTCGCGCCGGGGCGCAACGCGGCGGCCACCGCCGAGTTCACCGTCGGGATGATGCTCGCCGCCCTGCGGCGGATTCCGCAGGCGCACAACTCCCTGGCCCTGGACGGGGAGTGGGACGCCACGCACTACACCTACGAGCGCTGCGGGCCCGAGTTGGAGGACACCCCCGTGGGGCTGATCGGTTACGGCGCGGTCGGCAGCCGGGTCGCCCGGGTGCTGACGGCGTTCGGCGCCGAGGTGGAGGTGTACGACCCGTATGTACGCGGCGATGTGCACGGCATGCGGGCCAAGTCGCTCAAGGCGCTGCTGTCCCGGTCGAGCGTCGTCACCCTGCACGCCCGGCTCACCCCGGAGACCCAAGGGCTGATGGGGGCGGCCGAACTCGCGCGGATGCCGCGGGGATCGGCCCTGGTGAACGTGGCGCGCGGCGGGCTGCTCGACACGGAGGCGCTGTGCGACGCGCTCGACAGCGGGCAGCTCGCGACGGCGGCGCTCGACACGTACGAGCAGGAGCCGCTGCCGGCCGGCTCCCGGCTGCGCCGCACCCCGAATCTGCTGCTGACCCCGCATCTGGGCGGGGCGAGCAGGGCGGTGGCGCGGAAGGCGGCGCGAATCGCGGCGGCGGAGGTGGCGCGCCACGCCAGGGGCGAGCCGCCGGCGCACTGCCTGACCTGAGCCCGGGACCGACCGCCCGGGACCGACCCGCTGGGGAGCGACCCGCCCGACGGACTTGAGGAGAGCGTGATGTACGTCGGTATCGATGTCGGCACGTCCACGGTGAAGGCCGCGGCCTTCGACGCCGGGGGCAACGCGCTGGCCGTCGAGGCCCGCCCGGTGCGCCTGGACATCCACGGGGGCCATGTCGAGCAGGACATGGAGGAGGTGTACGGCGCGGTCGTCGACGCGCTCGACACGCTCACCGCGGCGCTGACCGGGCCGGTCGAGCTGGCGGGGCTCACCGGTCAGGGCGACGGGGTCTGGCTGGTCGACGCGGAGGGGCGCCCGGTGCGGCCCGCGATCTCCTGGATGGACGGCAGGGCCCATGAGTTCGTGGACGCGTGGCTGGCGTCCGGTGTCTTCGACTCGGTGTTCCGGCGCAGCGGCAGCGCGATGTTCCCCGGCTGCCCGGGGCCCGTGCTGGCCTGGCTGGAGCGTCATGAGCCGGCGGCGCTGGATGCGGCGGAGGCGGCGCTGTACTGCAAGGACATGGTCTTCCAGCGGCTGACCGGGGTGCGGGCGACGGATGTCTCGGACGCGTCGATGCCGTTCCTGGACCCGGGGACACGCGCGTACTCCCCCGAGGTGCTCGCGGAGTTGGGGCTCACGCGCCGGGCGCCGCTGCTGGCCCCGGTCAGCGATCCGATCGCGACCGGTGAGCTGCCCTCGGGCGTACGGATCGCCAACGGGCCCTACGACCTGGCGGCCAGCGCGCTGGGCGCGGGGGTCACCGAGCCGGGCGACGGGCTGCTCATCATCGGCACCTGTCTGGCCTCGCTCGTCGCGACGGACCGGCTCGATCTGGACGGGGAGCCGGGCGGGCTGCACATCTCGACGGACCGGCCGGGGCACTGGCTGAGGGCGATGCCCGCGATGGTCGGGACGGCCGCGCTCGACTGGGTGCTGACGACGACCGGCACGGGGCACGCGGACGTGGACGCGCTGCTCGACGCCGTGGAGCCTGGCGCGGGGGGCGTCCGGGTGCTGCCCTACTTCGCGCCGTCCGGCGAGCGCGCGCCGTTCGTGGACCCGGCGCTGCGGGCCGAACTGACGGGCGTCTCGCTGGAGTCGACGCCGGCCGATCTGATCCGGGCCACCTGCGAGGGCATCGCGTACGCCGCCCGCCACTGTCTGGAGGCGGCGGGGCTGACGGGCACCCTGGCGGTCTGCGGGGGCGGCACGCGCAGCCCCGCGTGGACGCGGCTGTTCGCCGATGTGCTGGGCAGACCGCTGCGGATCGTGGAGGGCGAGGTGGGTGCCCGTGGCGCGGTCCTCGCGTCGGCCGCGCGCCACGGGGTCCCGCTGGATGTCGCCGCGTGGACGGCCCCGACGGCGGTGGTGGACCCGGATCCGGAGCGGGCGGCGTACTACGCGAAGGGGTACGAGGACCATCTGGCCCGGCTGGGGGCGGCGCGGCGCCGGAGCGGTACGGCTGCGGCCCCCACGCGATCAGCTAACTGAGGGGAAGTCGAAGTAGGTGTCCGGGTAGGGCTCGTCCTTCAGCGTGTAGTGCCACCACTCGCACGCGTACGCGCCGAAGCCGCAGGCGTCCATGACCGTACGGAGGCACTCACGGTTCCCCGCCTCGACCCCCGGTGATTCCCGGTGCCCCGTGGTGGGAGACGGCGTCCATCAGGTCGTGGCCGCCGCCCATGGGCGCGAGTTCGCCGGTGGCCAGATGGAAGCGCGTCAGATCGACGGTGCCACCCCTGCTGTGGCCCGATCTGGCGGCCACGTATCCCTTGTGGAACATCTCGGCCCTGCCGATGTTCGGATAGTCCGTGCGCACCGGTGGGCCGAGCCGGATCGCGAACGCGCCCGCCGCCTTGAGATGGGCCGCCAGCGGGTCGAGCCAGGCGCCGATGCCCCCGCTCCAGCCGAGGGACTCGCTGCGCCACTCGGTCTTGACCTGGCCCCACGCCGGGGTCCGGAGGAAGCTGACGGACCGCTTCGCGCGTACGAACGCGAGGTGCTCGGCGGCGCTGATCGGCCCGACGGTCAGACCCGCGCCGATCCGCGGCCAGGCCGCCGGGGGCCGGGCCGCTGTTCCCGCTCGTTCACTGGAGGACATGGCTCCAGCCAAGGCGGTGCGGTGTTGCCCGTACGTATGCGGTTTTCGATACGCCGACGATACGCACCCGCTCGTAGCATCGACCGCATGCGTGTGCTGATCGTCGAGGACGAGCCCTACCTGGCAGAAGCCGTCCGCGACGGTCTGCGCCTCGAAGCGATCGCCGCCGACATCGCGGGCGACGGCCACACCGCACTGGAGCTGCTGGCCGGCAACACCTACGACATCGCCGTCCTCGACCGCGACATCCCGGGGCCCTCCGGCGACGAGATCGCCACCCGCATCGTCACCTCCGGCACCGGCATGCCCATCCTGATGCTCACCGCCGCCGACCGCCTCGACGACAAGGTCACCGGCTTCGGACTCGGCGCCGACGACTACCTCACCAAGCCCTTCGAGCTCCGTGAGCTGGTGCTCAGGCTCCGGGCGCTCGACCGCAGGCGCGCACACAGCAGGCCGCCGGTCCGGGAGATCGCGGGGCTGCGGGTGGATCCGTTCCGCAGGGAGGTCTACCGGGACAACCGCTACGTCGCGCTGACCCGGAAGCAGTTCGCGGTACTGGAAGTCCTCGTCGCCGCCGAAGGCGGAGTGGTCAGCGCCGAGGACCTGCTGGAACGGGCGTGGGACGAGAACGCCGACCCCTTCACCAACGCCGTACGCATCACCGTCTCCGCGCTGCGCAAGCGTCTCGGCGAACCGTGGATCATCGCCACCGTGCCGGGCGTCGGCTACCGCATCCACACACCGCGCGAGGCCGGACACGAGGGAGGCGACCATGAATAGGCGGCCCGGTCTGAGCGTGCGCGTCAAACTCACCCTGAGTTACGCCGGGTTCCTCATGCTCGCGGGTGCCCTGCTGCTCGCCGCCATCGGAGCCTTCCTCCTGCGGGAGGGGTGGTTGCAGACCAACGAGGCGGGGTCCTGGAGAGCGAGTCCGGGCACCACCTTCGTGCGGGGTTTCGCCCCGACGGCCGCCGGGGTCATGGTGTTCCTCCTGGTGTTCGGCCTCCTGGGCGGGTGGATCCTCGCCGGCCGTATGCTCGCCCCCCTGACCCGCATCACCGACGCCACCCGCATGGCCACGAACGGATCGCTCTCCCACCGGATCCGGCTGCCGGGCCGCAGGGACGAGTTCCGTGAACTCGCCGACGGCTTCGACACGATGCTCACCCGGCTCGAAGCCCACGTCGCCGAACAGCGAAGATTCGCGGCCAACGCCTCGCACGAGCTGCGCACCCCTCTCGCCGTCTCGAAGTCGCTGCTGGACGTGGCCCACAACGATCCGACCCTGGAGCCCGGCAGACTCGTCGAGCGCCTGCGCGCGGTCAACACCCGCGCGATCGATCTCACCGAGGCGCTTCTCGTGCTCAGCCGCGCCGAGCAGAGGTCCTTCACGGGAGAACATGTCGACCTGTCCCTCCTCATGGAAGAGGCCACCGAGACACTGCTCCCGCTCGCCGAGAAGCGCGGTGTCACCATCGAGACCTCCGGTGACATCGCCCCGGCCTTCGGGTCGCAGGCGCTCCTGCTGCAACTGACCACGAACCTCGTCCACAACGCGATCGTCCACAACCTTCCCCACCGGGGCACCGTGTGGGTCAACACCGGCGTCCACCGCGCGACCGTGGTCCTCACCGTCGAGAACACCGGCGGGAGGCTCGCCCCGGAGCTGGTCCCGACCCTGACCGAACCCTTCCGGCGCGGCACCGAACGCGTGCACACCGACCACGCCGGGACGGGCCTCGGCCTCGCCATCGTCAACACCATCACGCACGCGCACGACGGGAGCCTCACCCTCGCCCCGCGCTCCGCCGGCGGGCTCCGTATCACGGTCGAGCTGCCCCGCACCGGCGCCGGGAGCTGAGACGGCGGACCGCGGTCCTCACGGGCACGGTGAGTCGCGGGCAGGGTGAACGGGCCGTGTCCACCCGTCGCACAGCCGGTGAATCCGGCGTGCACCGCGCCAACTCGGGCCGCCCGCACGCCTATCGTGCTGCCGCCGACCTTCACGAGCCCGACGAGGGAGACCCGTATGTCCGTACAGCCCAGACGCCGCGCCCTGCTGCTCGCGGCCGGTGCCGCGACCGCCGCCACCGCCGTGGGGGCCGCCGGCGCGATACCCGCCGCTGCCGCGTCGCGCCCCGGCCGGCCGGTCGTCATCGGGCACCGGGGCGCCGCGGGGTGGCGGCCCGAGCACACGGCGGCGGCGTACACCTACGCCGTGCAGACGGGCGCCGACTGGATCGAGCCCGATCTCGTGCCGACCAAGGACCACGTCCTGGTCGTACGGCACGAGAACGAGATCTCGCAGACGACGGACATCGCCGCGCACCCGGAGTTCGCGGACCGGCGTACGACGAAGACGGTCGACGGGCGGCCGGTGACGGGCTGGTTCACCGAGGACTTCACGCTGGCCGAGCTGAAGACCCTGCGGGCGGTCGAGCGGCTCCCGCTGATCCGTAACCGCAACACCGTCTTCGACGGCCGCGAGCCCGTGATGACCTTCGAGGAGGTGGTGAAACTGGCGCGCGAGCTGTCCCGGCGCCACCGCCGCCGGATCGCGGTCTTCCCGGAGACCAAGCACCCCACGTACTTCCGCTCGATCGGGCTGCCCCTGGAGCCGGCGCTGGCGCGGATCGTGCGGCGCTACCGGCTGGACGGCGACGAGTGCGTCGTCCAGTCGTTCGAGCCGAGCAGTCTCGCGGCGTTCGCCGAGGAGCGGCTGCGGCTGCCGCTCTGGCAGGCGCTGGGCACGACGGGCGCGCCGTACGACCTGGTCGCGGCGGGTGACCCCACGACGTACAAGGACATGATGACGCCGGAGGGGCTGCGGAGGATCGCGCGGTACGCGGACTGGATCGGCCCGGACAAGTCCTCGGTCGTGGAGCCGTTCACCCTTCTGGTGGACGCGCACCGGGCGGGTCTGAAGGTGGGCGCGTACACCTTCCGCGCGGAGAACCAGTACCTGCCGGCCCAGTTCCGGCGGGGCACGGACCCCAACGAGTTCGGTGACGCCTTCGCCGAGTACGCGCTGCACTTCGGCCGTGGCGTCGACGCGGTGGTGACGGACTACCCCGACATCGCGGCGATGGCGCGGGACGCGGCGGAGGAGAGTCACTAGAGCCCGCGGAGACCCGGAGACCCGGGTCCGGCGCCTGATCACCGGCGAGCCCTCTTGCTGTTAGCGTGCAGTTGCATAGGATGTGCAATAAGCGGCAGGAGGGCTCGCCCATGGCCATCTACACACTCCCCGAACTCCCCTACGACTACGCGGCGCTCGAACCGGTCATCAATCCGCAGATCATCGAGCTGCACCACGACAAGCACCACGCCGCGTACGTGAAGGGGGCGAACGACACCCTGGAGCAGCTGGACGAGGCACGCGACAAGGGATCGTGGGGCGCGATCAACGGACTCCAGAAGAGCCTCGCGTTCCATCTCTCCGGCCATGTCCTGCACTCGATCTACTGGCACAACATGACGGGCGACAACGGCGGCGGCGAGCCGCTGGCGGCCGACGGTGTCGGTGACCTCGCCGACGCGATCACCGAGTCGTTCGGCTCCTTCGCCGGCTTCAAGGCGCAGCTGACGAAGGCCGCGGCCACCACGCAGGGCTCGGGCTGGGGCGTCCTGGCGTACGAGCCGCTGAGCGGCCGGCTGATCGTGGAGCAGATCTACGACCACCAGGGCAACGTGGGGCAGGGATCGGTGCCGGTCCTGGTCTTCGACGCCTGGGAGCACGCCTTCTACCTCCAGTACAGGAACCAGAAGGTGGACTTCATCGAGGCGATGTGGCGCGTCGTGAACTGGCAGGACGTGGCGAGTCGTTACACAGCGGCGAAGGAGCGGGACGACGTCCTGCTGCTGGCCCCGTGACGGCACCCTGACAGGACCCGGCCGCCCCCGATAGGCGTCTGCTCGTGATCGTCTTCTCAGCCTTCACCTGCGGACGGAATGACGGAGGACCCCCGCGAGGACCTGACTCGCGGGGGTCCTTCCGTGTGCCGCCGGCCGGCGGGGGCGCGCCGGGCGGCGGGAGCGGGGAGAGGAAAGGGAATCAGTCGAAGATCGGGCCCTGCGTGCGGGTCCGCTTGATCTCGTAGAAGCCGGGGATCGAGGCGACCATCAGCGTGCCGTCCCAGAGCCTCGCCGCCTCCTCGCCCTTGGGCGCGGGGGTGACGACCGGGCCGAAGAAGGCGATCTGCTCGCCGTCCGAGCCGGGCACCGCGATCACCGGGGTGCCGACCTCCTGGCCGACCTTGTCTATGCCCTCCTTGTGGGAAGCGCGCAGCTCGGTGTCGTAGGTGTCCTTGGACGCGTATTCGATGAGGTCGGCCGGCAGACCGACGTCCGCCAGCGCCGCCGCGACGGTCTCAAGGCCGCTGCCCTCGCCCGCGTTGTGGAAGCGGGTGCCGAGCGCGGTGTAGAGCTTGCCGACGACCTCGTCGCCGTGCAGCTGCTGGGCGGCGATCACGACGCGGACCGGACCCCAGGCGGCCTTCATGCCCTCCCGGTACTGCTCGGGAAGCTCGTCGAGCTTGTCCTCGTTCAGTACGGCCAGGCTCATCACATGCCAGCTGACCTCGACGTCCCTGACCTTCTCCACCTCCAGCATCCAGCGGGAGGTCATCCAGGCCCAGGGACAGATCGGGTCGAACCAGAAGTCGACCGGCGTCCTGGCAGTGGTCTCACTCATGGGTACGTCTCTCCTCAGCACAAGGGGTGCGGTTCGGCGATAGGCAACGTATCCGCAACGCCACCGGCCGCCGCCCGCATTCCCCGGGCACGTTCGCCGGAGACCCCGTGGGAGAATTCGAGCCGTTGCAGACAAAAACACGCACACGAAGGAGTGCCCGTGCCCGGTGAGAATCTGTCCCGCGACGAGGCCCGCGAGCGGGCCGAGCTGCTGTCCGTCGACCGGTACGAGGTCAGCCTCGACCTGCGTTCGGCGGTCGGTGAGGCGCCGGACGGAGTGCCGGGGGCGGTGCGCACCTTCCGCTCCGTGACGACGATCCACTTCCGCTCGGCGCGGCCGGGCGTCGCCATGTTCGCCGATCTGGTGGCGCCGAGTGTGACCTCGGTGACACTGAACGGGCGCCCCCTGGACCCGTCCGTCGTCTTCGACGGCTCACGGATCGCGCTGTTCGGGCTGGCCGCCGAGAACGTCCTGGTCGTCGACGCGCAGTGCGCCTACAGCCGTACGGGCGAGGGCATGCACCGCTTCGTCGACCCGGAGGACGGCGAGGTCTATCTCTACACGCAGTACGAGCCCGCCGACGCGCGCCGTGTCTTCGCCACCTTCGAACAGCCCGATCTGAAGGCGCCGTTCAGCTTCGAGGTGACCGCGCCCGAGGGCTGGACGGTGTGGAGCAACGGCGCGGCGACGGGGTCCGCCGGCGGTGTGTGGACGTTCGCCGAGACCAGGCCGATCCCGACGTACATCACGGCCGTCGTGGCGGGGCCGTACCACCACGTCACCGATGTGTACCGGCGTGCGCTCCCCGACGGCTCCACGCTGGAGATCCCGCTCGGCGCGCTCTGCCGCAAGGGTCTCGCCCGGCACTTCGACGCCGACGACATCTTCCTGGTGACCAAGCAGGGCCTGGACTTCTTCCACGACAACTTCGACTATCCGTACCCCTTCGGGAAGTACGACCAGGCGTTCGTGCCGGAGTACAACATCGGCGCGATGGAGAACCCGGGCTGTGTGACCTTCCGCGAGGACTACGTCTTCCGGGGCAAGGTCACCCAGGCGTCGTACGAGCGCAGGGCGAACGTCATCCTGCACGAGATGGCGCACATGTGGTTCGGCGATCTCGTGACGATGCGCTGGTGGGACGATCTGTGGCTGAAGGAGTCGTTCGCCGACTTCATGGGCGCGCTGTCGCTGGCGGAGGCGACGCGCTTCACCAACGCGTGGGTCACCTTCGCCAACAACCGCAAGTCATGGGCGTACCGCGCCGACCAGCTGCCCTCCACGCATCCGATCACGGCCGACATCCGTGATCTGGAGGACGCGAAGCTCAACTTCGACGGCATCACCTACGCCAAGGGCGCGTCGGTGCTGAAGCAACTCGTGGCGTACGTGGGGCGCGAGGCGTTCCTGGAGGGCGCCCGGCGCTACTTCAAGCGGCACGCGTACGGGAACACCCGCCTCGGCGATCTGCTGTCGGTGCTGGAGGAGACGTCGGGGCGCGACATGACGTCGTGGTCGCGCTCCTGGCTGGAGACGGCGGGCGTCAACTCCCTGACCCCGGCGGTGACATACGACGCGTCGGGCCGGGTGACGGAGCTGGCCGTGCTCCAGGAGGCCGCCGCCTCGCACCCCGAGCTCCGCCCCCACCGGGTGGCCGTCGGGCTGTACCGCCGCGAGAGCGTCGACGCGGAGCTGGTCCGATACGGGCGCGCCGAGGTCGACGTCGACGGGCCGCGTACGGTCGTCGCGGAGCTGGCCGGGTCCGAGCGGCCCGATCTGATCCTGGTCAACGACGAGGACCTGACGTACTGCAAGATCCGTTTCGACGAGGGCTCGCTGGAGACGCTGCGCGCGCACCTCGGTGAACTCTCCGACCCGCTGGCGCGGGCGCTGTGCTGGTCGGCGCTGTGGAATCTGACGCGTGACGGGCTGATGCCCGCGCGGGACTTCATCGCCCTGGTGCTGCGGTTCGCCGGGCGCGAGTCGGACATCGGTGTGCTCCAGATGCTGCACGCCTGGGCGCTGGGCGCGCTGATCCACTACGCGGCGCCGGAATGGCGCGAGGAGGGCGCGGGGCTGCTCGCGGAGGGCGCGCTGCGCGAGCTGCGGCAGGCCGGGCCGGGCAGCCAGCACCAGCTGACCTGGGCGCGGTTCTTCGCGTCGACGGCCACGTCGGACGCCGACTTCCAGCTCCTGCGGAGTCTGCTCGCCGACACCGCGAAGATCGACGGCCTCGATGTCGACCAGGAGCTGCGCTGGAGCCTGCTGCGTCCGCTGGCGGCGCACGGGCTGGCCGACGAGTCCGTCATCGCGGCGGAGCTGGCCCGGGACGACACCGCGTCCGGCAGGCGCCATCAGGTCCGCTGTCTGGCCGCGCGGCCGTCGGAGGAGGTCAAGGCGGCGGCGTGGGCGGACGTCGTCGACTCCGACGCCCTGTCGAACGCGCTCGTGGAGGCGACGATCGCGGGCTTCGCGCAGCCGGGCCAGCGGCGGTTGACGGCGCCGTACGCGGAGAAGTACTTCGAGGTGATCGAGCGCGTATGGGCCGAGCGCTCGATCCAGATCGGCATGGACGTGGTGCGGGGTCTCTATCCGAGCCTCCAGGACCGGGAGGAGACGGTGCGTGCCACGGACGACTGGCTCGCGGCGCACCCGGACGCCCCACCGGCCCTGCGCCGTCTGGTACTTGAGGCCCGGGACGATCTGACGCGCGCGTTGACGGCCCAGGCGTGCGACGCGGCCTCGGCGCGGGCGTAGGGCCCGAGGCGGGGCGTGTCCGAAAACGCCCCGCCTGATCGGCATTCGAACGTCCGTACTTTAGGACGGGCTTGTCCGGATTTGTCGACGGACTCGTAACAGCGGTTAGCGGGCGGTCCGTTCACGGGGAAACCCCGGACATGAACAACTCCTCCACTTCCTGCGGCGGCGAAACCCCCTCCCCGCTCTTCCCCCGCCCCCTCAGCCACCTCGGCGGCGCGCGGCGGCGTGTCCTGTCCGCCGCGCAGTTGCGCGAGCACGGTGTCAGCGCGGCCCGCGCCGCCGCGCGTTGCGGGCCCGGGGGTCCCTGGCAGCAGTTGCTGCCCGGGGTGTTCCTGCTCCACCAGGGCCCGCCGACGAGCGAGGAACGGCTGCGCGGGGCGCTGCTGTACGCGGAGCGCCGCCCGGCCTCCGGGGTGCCGCGCGCGAACGTCCCGGCCCAGCCCGCGAACCGGCCGGCCTCCGGCCGCCCCTCCCCTGACAGCGCCATGATCACCGGCCTCGCGGCCCTCACCCTGCACGGCTTCTCGTCGGCGCCCGCGCTCACCTCGCTCGACCACCTCGACGTCCTGGTCCCGCGCACCCGGCGGCTGCGGTCCACGGGCTGCGTCCGGATCGTCCGCGCGCACACGCTGCCCGCCGCCGAGGAGGTCACCGGCCTCCCCGTGGCGCCGGTCGCCCGCGCCCTGGCCGACGCGGTCGCCGGGCTCACCGACCCGGCGGCCGTACGCCGGATGCTCACGGAGGCGGTGCGGTACGGGCACTGTGAAGCGGGCTCCGTGGTACGGGAGTTGAGCCAGGCCAGGCTGCTGTCCCGGCCGCATGTCGTGGACGCCGTCGACTCGCTGCTCGCCGCCGGCCGGGCGCTCGCCGAGGGGCGGCTCTACGAGATGGTGCGTACGCACGGACTCCCCGACCCGGTCTGGAACGTCGATCTGCGCCTGCCCGGCGGCCCGCTTCTCGGGGGCCTCGACGCCTACTGGCCCGACCACGCGGTGGCGGTCGAACTGGACGCCCGCGCACCGCGTCACGGCAGGACGCCCGAGGACGAGGCGGAGTGGTCGGAGTGCGCCCGTAGGCGCGAGCGGTTGGAGCGGCTGGGCATCACCGTCGTCCATCTGACGCCCCGCAAGCTGCGCGACGCGCCGGAGTTGCAGGCGACGGTGGTCCGGACGGCCCTGCTCGCCTCGGCCGACCGCGAGCCCCCGGCGCGGGTGATCGTGCTGCCGAGGTGAGGGGCGGGGCGCGAGAGCGGGGGAAGGAGCCCGGATATCGGGTGGTTGGTCCTCGTTGGCGGAACAGGCGCGGTGGCGGATGTACGCCACCGCCGGTTCCCTGCACTGACAGCTCTCCACAAACCCTGGTCATTTACGCAAAGCTGAGCGGTCATCCGGTACCGAATTCCGGACTGTCTCTTTCACAACCAGGGATGCTGATGACCTCCGAATCCGAGAGTTCCATATCCGGTCCGAGACGCGTGGCTCGGGTCGCCGCCGCCACGGGTCTCGCGGCCGCGCTGATAGCCGGCGCCGCGCTGCCTGTCTTCGCCGCTCCGGCCGCCGACGACCCGGCCGCCTCCGCACCTGTGAAACCCGCCAAGTCCGCCACCGAGAAGCTCGGTTCGGCCGACGTCGACCTGCTCGACAAGGCCGTCGCCGAGGGCGAGAAGAACGTCACCGTCATGGTGGCCACGGCACCCGGCCAGACCGAGCAGGTCTCCGGCCAGTTCGACGCCGTGTCCGGCGCCGTGGTCGGCAAGACGTACGACCAGCTCGGTTACGTACGGGCCACCCTGCCCACCGGCAAGGCCGAGGCCGCGCTCAAGGCGGCCGGGAAGCTCTCCTCCGTCCACGGCATCGACCTCAAGCACGAGATCGAGCTGGACGACCCGACGCCCGCCGCCGACACGGTGAAGGGCGCCGCGAAGGCCGTGGGCGCCGAGGCCGCCCCCGCGCCCGGCAAGAACACCCCGGCGAAGAACCCGTACAACCCGTCCTTCGAGACCGGTGCGGTGGACTTCGTCAAGGAGAACCCGAAGGCCGACGGCCGCGGGGTCACCATCGGCATCCTGGACTCCGGCATCGACCTGGGTCACCCGTCGCTCCAGAAGACCACCACCGGCGAGCGCAAGATCGTCGACTGGGTCACGGCGACCGACCCGGTCTCCGACGGTGACGGCACCTGGCGTCAGATGCAGCTCGACGTCAAGGGCCCCTCGTTCACGGTCAACAACCGCACCTACTCGGCCCCCGCGGGGAACTACAAGTTCAACCTGTTCTCCGAGGCCGCCACGCGCGGCGGCGACATGGCCGGGGACCTGAACCGGGACGGCGACACCACCGACGTGTGGGCGATGCTGTACGACGCGGGCACCCGCACCGTACGCGTCGACCTGAACAACGACGCCAAGTTCGGCAACGACACGATCATGAAGCCGTACAGGAACGGCTTCCAGGTCGGCTACTTCGGCGAGGACAACCCGAAGACCGAGATCGTCGAGCGCATCCCGTTCGTCGTCGAGGTCCGCGAGGACGTCGTCTACAACTCCGCGGGCGCCCGGGCCGACTACGTCAACATCGGCGTCATCGAGGGCTCGCACGGCACCCACGTGGCCGGTATCACCGCGGCCAACAGCCTGTTCGGCGGCAAGATGAACGGCGCGGCGCCCGGCGCCCAGCTGGTCTCCTCGCGCGCCTGCACCTGGAGCGGCGGCTGCACCAACATCGCCCTCACCGAGGGCATGGCCGACCTCGTCATCGAGCGCGGCGTGGACATCGTCAACATGTCCATCGGCGGACTGCCCGGTCTCAACGACGGCAACAACGCGCGCGCCGAGCTCTACAACCGGCTCATCGACACCTACGGCGTCCAGCTCGTGATCTCCGCGGGCAACGACGGTCCGGGCACCAACACCATCAGCGACCCGGCCGTCGCCGACAAGGTCATCTCGGTGGGCGCCTCGATCTCCAAGGAGACCTGGGCGGCGAACTACGGCTCGGTCACCACGGTCGACTACGACATGATGCCGTTCTCCGCCCGCGGTCCCCGTGAGGACGGTGGCTTCGCGCCGATCATCTCGGCCCCCGGCGCCGCCATCAACACCACGCAGACCTGGTTCCCCGGCGGCCCCGTCGCCGAGGCCGGCTACCAGCTGCCGCCCGGCTACTCGATGCTCCAGGGCACCTCGATGGCCTCCCCGCAGGCGACCGGCGCGAGCGCGCTGCTGCTCTCGGCCGCCAAGCAGAAGGGGATCGAGCTCACCCCCGCGAAGCTGCGGACGGCGCTCACCTCCACCGCCACCAAGATCGCCGGCAAGAAGGCCCACGAGCAGGGCGCGGGCCTCATCGACGTCGTCGGCGCGTGGGACGCGATCCAGGACGGCGCCAAGGCCAACGAGTACGCGGTCAAGGCCCCGGTCGACACCTCGATCGACTTCGCGCTGAAGACCCCGGGCTTCGGCACCGGTCTGTACGACCGTGAGGGCGGCCTCCAGGCCGGCAAGAGCCGGACGTACGACGTCACCATCACCCGCACCACCGGCCCCAACAAGCTGGTGGAGCACCAGCTCAGCTGGAAGTACAACGACGGCACCTTCAAGCTGCTGAGCGGCAAGAAGGTCAAGCTGCCGAAGAACAAGGCGGTCACCGTCACCGTGCAGGCCAAGCCCGACCAGGCCGGCACGCACAGCGCGATCCTCGAACTGGACGACCGTTCCAGCACCGGTGTGGACAAGCAGATCCTCACCACCGTGGTCGTCTCCAAGAAGCTGGCGAAGCCCGCCTTCGGGTACTCGTCGCTGGGCTCGGTCGAGCGCAACGGCACCGAGTCGTACTTCGTCACCGTCCCCGAGGGCGCCAAGACCCTCGAGGTCGCGCTCGGCGGACTCGCGGAGGGCAGCCAGACCCGCTTCATCAGCCTCCACCCGCAGGGTGTGCAGATGGAGGACAGCTCGACGATCTTCTGCTACCCGAACTACGTGAACCCGGCCAACACCTGCCGTCCGGACCTGCGTTCGTACACGGACCCGACGCCGGGCGTCTGGGAGATCGAGGTCGAGGCGCGCCGTACGTCGCCGCTGCTGAACAACCCGTTCAAGCTGGACGTCACCGTGCTCGGTGCCTCGTTCGACCCGGCGGTCACCACGCTCCCCGAGGCCAAGATCGGTACGCCGACCCCGGTCGAGTGGAGTGTCACCAACGGGTTCGCCGCCATCGACGGCAAGCTCGCGGGCGGCTCGCTCGGCTCGGCGAAGGTCGACCGGCCCTCGATCGGCCAGGGCGAGGAGAAGGAGACGACCGTCACCCTCGGTGCGGGCGTCGAGAAGCTCGACGTGGCCATCGGCGGCGTCTCGGACGCGTCGGCGGACCTGGACCTCGCGGTCTTCAGGGACGGCGTGCTGGTCGGCCAGGCGGCCGACGGCGACTCCGAGGAGGCCGTGAGCCTGGTCAACCCGGCGGCCGGTGAGTACACCTTCGTGGTGGCCGGCTACTCGGTTCCGGCCGGGACCACCGAGTACGACTACCGCGACGTCTTCTACTCGGCCTCGCTCGGTGAGGTCACGGTCGGCGACGTCCCGGTGAAGCTCGCCAACGGCGCGTCGGCGGAGGTCTCCGCCGAGGTGACGGTGGCCGGCGCCGCTCCGGAGGGCCGACAGTTCTTCGGTGAGGTCCAGCTGCTGAACGCGCGCGGTACCGCCGCGGGCACCGGCAGTGTCGTGATCGAGAAGGTCCTGCCGTAACGGCGGATCCCGTTCGTACGTGAGGACTCACCTGAGGACTCGCGTGTGGACCCGTACGTAGGGAGGGGGCGGGCGTCCGGACGGGCGCCCGCCCCTTACGTGTGTCCGGTCCCGCTCCCCGGCCCGTGCCCCCGTTGGGGTGTGACCCAGACCGCACCCGTCCCGACCAGCGGAATGGATTGGACAAGGCGGGCTCGGGGAGACGCATCATGGACGCGGCACCCGGGCCGCGTGTACGTACGGAGGAGTCCCTGTGAAGGTCGGAATCGTCGGAGCCACCGGTCAGGTCGGCACAGTCATGCGCACCATCCTGGCCGAGCGGAACTTCCCGGCCGACGAGCTGCGGCTGTTCGCCTCAGCACGCTCGGCGGGCTCCACCCTCCAGTGGCGGGGCAAGCCGGTCACCGTCGAGGACGCGTCGACCGCCGACTACACCGGGCTGGACATCGTGCTCTTCTCCGCGGGCGGCGCGACGTCCAAGGCGCTCGCCGAGAAGGTGGCGTCCCAGGGCCCCGTCGTGATCGACAACTCGTCCGCCTGGCGCCGGCACCCCGAGGTCCCGCTGGTGGTCTCCGAGGTCAACCCGCACGCGATCGCCGACCGCCCCAAGGGCATCATCGCCAACCCGAACTGCACCACGATGGCCGCGATGCCCGTGCTGCGCCCCCTGCACGACGAGGCGGGTCTCGTCGCGCTCGTCGCCACCACCTACCAGGCCGTGTCCGGCTCCGGGCTCGCGGGCGTCGCGGAACTGCACGACCAGGCCCGCAAGGTCGTCGAGACGGCCGACCGGCTGACGTTCGACGGCGACGCCGTGGAATTCCCCGAGCCGGGCGTCTACAAGCGCCCGATCGCCTTCAACGTGCTGCCGCTCGCGGGCTCGATCGTGGACGACGGCTCCTTCGAGACGGACGAGGAGCAGAAGCTCCGCAACGAGTCCCGCAAGATCCTGGAGATCCCGGAGCTGAAGGTCTCCGGGACCTGTGTGCGGGTGCCGGTCTTCTCCGGGCACTCCCTCCAGGTCAATGCCCGTTTCGCGCGGCCGATCAGCGTGGAGCGCGCGTACGAGGTGCTGAAGGACGCCCCCGGCGTCGAGCTGTCCGAGATCCCGACGCCCCTCCAGGCCGCGGGCCGGGACGCCTCCTACGTGGGCCGCCTGCGCCGGGACGAGACGGTGGAGAACGGTCTGGCGCTGTTCGTGTCGAACGACAACCTGCGCAAGGGCGCGGCGCTGAACGCGGTGCAGATCGCGGAGCTGGTCGCCGCCGAACCGCGCGGCTGACCCCGCCTCCGCGCCGGGGCGCGGGGCGCGGGGCGCGGGGCGCGGGGCGCGGGGCCTCAGCGGCGTACCTCGAAGTGGAAGCAGCCGTACTCCACCGCCCGGACATGGACGAGGGCCACCTCCGGATCCGCGAAGGCCTCGGCGAACGCCTCGTCGAAGGGCTCGTCCAGGGCCTCCGCGCCGGGAAGCTCCAGCAGCCGGCCGCCGACGATATGCCCCTCGGCGTCGTAGCGCCGTACGGTGCGCAGCGCCCCGGGCCTGCCGAAGGGGTAGCCGGTCGCGTCGGCGGCCGGTCCTCCGCACTCGTCGGCGTGGATGAAGACGGGGCCCTGCTCGTCGTAGGCGCCGGGTTTGGCCCACGTCTCGGCGGCCCAGCGGCGCAGCGGCGCGTACGAGACGAGTACGAGCCGTTCGCCGGTGCGGCTGGGGCGCAGGCAGCAGCGCAGCGGGGCGCCGCCCTCGGTGTCGGTGAACGGGGCGCGGGTGGCCCCCGCGTCGTCGCTCTCGCGGAGTTCCTTCAGTACGGCGGGCCCGATCGCCCGGGCGATGTGCTGTGTCATACGCCGAGCATCACGTCCCGGCACGGCGTTGACCGGCGGTTATCGGACGTCGCGGTGGCGCCGGGCGCGACGGGATCAACTCCGGGCGGCGGACCGGGTCCCCATGGAAGGATGGGGCCAAAACGTACCGATCCGAGGAGATGGCCGGGTGCCTGGCACAAATCTGACCCGTGAAGAGGCGCAGCAGCGGGCGCGCCTCCTCACCGTTGACTCGTACGAGATCGACCTCGATCTCAGCGGCGCGCAGGAGGGCGGGACCTACCGTTCCGTCACGACCGTACGCTTCGAGAGCGCGGAAGGCGGGGCGGAGACCTTCATCGACCTGGTGGCGCCCGCCGTCCACGAGGTGGTGCTGAACGGCAAGGAGCTCGACGTCGCCTCGGTCTTCCGGGACTCGCGCATCGCGCTGCACCAGCTGCGGGAGGGCGCGAACGAGCTGACGGTGACCGCGGACTGCGAGTACACCAACACCGGTGAGGGGCTGCACCGGTTCGTCGACCCGGTCGACCAGCAGGCCTATCTGTACACGCAGTTCGAGGTGCCGGACGCGCGGCGCGTGTTCGCCTCGTTCGAGCAGCCGGACCTGAAGGCGACGTTCCGGTTCACGGTGACGGCCCCCGAGGGCTGGACCGTCGTCTCGAACTCGCCGACGCCGGAGCCCGAGGGCGCCGTGTGGCGCTTCGAGCCGACGCCGCGGATCTCGACGTACATCACCGCGCTGATCGTCGGCCCGTACCACGCGGTCCACAGCACCTACGAGAAGGACGGACGGTCGGTGCCGCTCGGCGTCTACTGCCGGCCCTCGCTGGCCGAGTACCTGGACGCGGACGCGATCTTCGAGGTCACCCGGCTGGGCTTCGAGTGGTTCGAGGAGAAGTTCGACTACGCGTACCCCTTCGAGAAGTACGACCAGCTCTTCGTGCCCGAGTTCAACGCGGGCGCGATGGAGAACGCGGGCGCGGTCACCATCCGCGACCAGTACGTCTTCCGGTCGAAGGTGACGGACGCCGCGTACGAGACGCGTGCGGAGACGATCCTGCACGAGCTGGCGCACATGTGGTTCGGCGACCTGGTCACCATGGAGTGGTGGAACGACCTGTGGCTGAACGAGTCGTTCGCGACGTACACCTCGATCGCCTGCCTCGCGCACGCGCCGGGGTCGCGGTGGCCGCAGTCGTGGACGACGTTCGCCAACTCCATGAAGACGTGGGCGTACCGGCAGGACCAGCTCCCGTCGACGCACCCGATCATGGCGGAGATCACCGACCTGGACGACGTGCTGGTCAACTTCGACGGGATCACGTACGCGAAGGGGGCGTCCGTCCTCAAGCAGCTCGTGGCGTACGTCGGCCAGGACGAGTTCTTCCGGGGCGTACAGGCGTACTTCAAGGCGCACGCGTTCGGGAACACCCGCCTCTCGGATCTGCTCGGCGCGCTGGAGGAGACCTCCGGCCGTGATCTGAAGACCTGGTCGAAGGCGTGGCTGGAGACGGCCGGCATCAACATCCTGCGGCCGGAGATCGAGCTGGACGAGGCGGGGCACGTGGTCTCGCTCGCCGTACGGCAGGAGGCGCCCGCGCTGCCCCCGGGCGCGAAGGGCACGCCGGTGCTGCGTCCGCACCGCATCGCGATCGGCTGCTACGACCTGGACGACGACGGCAGGCTGGTCCGCGGCAGCCGGATCGAGCTGGACGTCGAGGGCGAGCTGACACGGGTGCCGTTCCCCGAGAACACGCCCCGGCCCGCGGTCATCCTGCTCAACGACGACGACCTGTCGTACGCGAAGGTCCGCCTCGACGAGGAGTCGCTGCGGGTCGTCACCGCGCACCTCGGGGACTTCACCGAGTCGCTGCCGCGCGCGCTGAGCTGGGCTTCGGCGTGGGACATGACGCGGGACGGCGAGCTCGCCACGCGCGACTACCTGGCGCTGGCGCTCTCGGGCATCTCCAAGGAGACGGACATCGGCGTCGTGCAGTCGCTGCACCGCCAGGTGAAGCTGGCGCTCGACCTGTACGCGGCGCCGGAGTGGCGCGAGGCGGGGCTCACGCAGTGGACGGAGGCGACGCTGGCGCATCTGCGGACGGCGGAGCCGGCCGGCGACCACCAGCTCGCGTGGGCCCGCGCCTTCGCGGCGACGGCCCGTACTCCGCAGCAACTGGACCTGCTCCAGGGGCTGTTGGACGGTTCGGAGTCGATCGAGGGTCTGGCCGTCGACACCGAGCTGCGCTGGGCGTTCGTCGGACGGCTGGCGGCGGTCGGGGTGTTCGACGAGGACGAGATCGCTGCCGAGTACGAGCGTGACCGCACCGCCGCCGGTGAGCGGCACGCCGCGTCGGCCCGCGCGGCGCGGCCGACCCCCGAGGCGAAGGCCGAGGCCTGGGCCTCGGTCGTGGAGTCCGACAAGCTCCCGAACGCGCTCCAGGAAGCGGTCATCGGCGGGTTCGTCCAGACGGACCAGCAGGAACTGCTCGCGCCGTACACGGAGAAGTACTTCGCGGCGGTCAAGGACGTGTGGGACTCGCGCAGCCACGAGATGGCGCAGCAGATCGCGCTGGGTCTCTACCCCGCGCTCCAGGTCTCGCAGTCGACCCTGGACGCGACGGACGCCTGGCTGGCCTCGGCCTCCCCGAACGCGGCCCTGCGCCGTCTGATGTCGGAGTCCCGGGCGGGCGTGGAACGCGCGCTGCGCGCCCAGGCGGCCGACGGGGCGGCGGGCTGACGACGCGCTGAGGGGCGGGGGCGGTCTCCTCGGAGGCCGCCCCCGGCTTCTCTCCCGGCCGCCGACGGCCGGTAGCCGTCGTGCGTACCACTCAGCCGTCCTGGGCCCACCGGCGAAGCTCCGCGACGGCGTCCTCGCGGTCGGCGGGCGGCAGGCCGTCGATCGTGACGTGGTGGTTGCCGCCCGGCACCCAGAGCACGCGCCCGCCCCTCGGGCAGGGCCGGAAAGCCTCCGCGACCGACGGGTCCTCGGTGCCGTTGACGAAGAGCAGGCGGCTCCCGCGCCGTCGTACCCAGCTGTCGATGTCGGGCATGGCCTCGGCGTCGAAGCGCAGCGGGATGTCGCGCGGCACGAAACTGCGGGGCTCGACGGCGTCCGGGTACCGCAGGAGTCCGTCCAGATGGCCGGTGGGGACGCTCAGATAGCCCATCTGCGTGCCCAGTTGGTACCAGTACGGGATGAAGTCCCGGGCCGTGGAGTCGGCGTAGACGGGCAGGGCGGCGATCTGCTCCAACCAGGCGTAGAGCGCGTCGGTGGAGGCGTCCGGCCCCGGGACGGCGGCGGCGTCCGCGGCGGTGCGGTTCTGCCAGAACATGAACGGCACGCGCAGGACGGCGATCTCCAGCGCCTTGTCGGCGCCGCCGATGACGCGGAAGGTGTCCTGCGCGGCGGCGGCCCAGGCCTCGTAGCGGGCGACCAGTTCGGCGCGGCGCAGCAGCATCTCGCGCTGCGCGGTCCTCAGGGCGTCGCGGGCTTCACCGGTGCCCACCGTGTGCTCCAGGAACCGTACGTAGGCGGAGTCCTCGCGGTCGTCGACATTGTTCGGGGCGGAGTAGGCGACAGTGCCGTCCACGTCGTGGGGGTGGAAGCGGCGGTGGTAGACGCTGGCCATCCCGCCCTTGCTGCCGCCGGTGGAGATCCATCGGCGGGAGTACAGCCGGCGGAGGAGGCCGGTCACCCGGTGGTGGTCGTCGGCCGCCTGACGGATCGTCAGATGGGTGAGGTCGCCGGCCGTGGGACGCGAGGTGCCGAAGAAGCGGTGCTCGACGCCGATCTGGTTGGCGCCCAGCAGGATGGCGGGTTCGGTCCGCCGGGGCACGAGCGGCACGTCGTATCCGGTGCTGAACAGGACGGTGGGCCGGTCGACTCCGGTGTGGAGCAGGGTGAGGCGCTGCTCGAACGTCCCGCCCCCGGGGTCGCCGTGGTAGACCGGTTGCCGCAGGCCGAGTACGAAGAAGCGGTACCCGGGCTCGGCCCCCGGCCGTTCCTCGACGATCCGCAGTCCCGGAAGCGCGCGCAGGGCGTCCACGATGTCGCCGCCGTCGCCGCCCGTGCGACCGCGGGTCGCGGCCCGCGCGGGTGCGGCGGCCGGGCCGGCCACGGTGGCCACGGCCGTCGCCGACGCGGCCGCGGCGGTGGAGGTGAGCAGACGTCGTCTCGTGAGGAGGCGCATACGGGGTCCTTTCCGGTTGCCGGTTCGCCCAGTACACCGGCGCGCGGCTCCCGGAAGATCCCGCACGCGGGGGACTCCTCTCCCCCGGCCGGGGGAGCCCCGCCCATGGAGCGGGCGGGATCACCCGGTGCGCGGAGGCTCGGGCAGACAGAAAGGCGCCGCACGGCACACCTGTGC
>NZ_JBHXRM010000071.1:0-25723 GCF_042716895.1 Streptomyces sp. NPDC058653
GTGCCCCCCCCCGGTTCGGGGGGGGGGCCCCCGCCCGGCCGGGGGGCCCCGGGCCCGGGTGGGGCCCCCCCCCAAATCGTCGGACGGGCCGCACACGCGGCCCGTCCGACGATCGACGACGGAGCGGGTTCGCCCTCGTGTCCTCACCGCGGGGGACACGGCGGACGACGCTCCGTTCACCGCACGTCCTAGACGTCGAACTCCTGCGGCTGGAGGTCGAGCGCCAGGCACGCCTCCCGTACGACGGCCCGCTCCTGCGCGTCGAAGTTCCCGTCGGCGCCGCCGATGATGATGCCGATCTGGACGACGGCACGCGCCTCGGCCGGCTTCTTCTTCGCCTTGGCGACTTCCTGGAGCACGTTGACCTTGCCGAGCCCCGGGTCGCTGACGAGCTGGTTCAGATACTCGTCGAAGCGCCTCTGCAAGTCGGCGGGCGGGAAGTTCTTCAGCACGTCGTTGCTCGTGATCAGCTGGGTGACGCGCTGGCGCTCGGCCGGGTCGATGGAACCGTCGGCCGCCGCGACCAGGGCGCACATCGCCATGCTGGCGTCGCGGAACGCGCCGCTCTTCAGATCGTTCTTCTTCGCCTCCAGCTGGGTCTGCATCGTCTGGGCGGATTCCTTGATGCGATCCCACAGGGCCATGAGTGCTCCGTATGTCTCGGGCCGCCCGTGCCGGGGGGAAGGCCGGCGCGGACAGTGGCTGTTTCTACAGTGATGTAGAAGTTATCAGGTGCCCCAGGCGTGTTCGGTGCCCGAGGTGTCGCCCTCGGGCTCCCGCCACATCGGCGGTCCGGCGGGGGTGCGCGGCACGGGCCCGAACAGCACCGCGCGTGCCACCTCCGGTGTGAACAGCGCACTCAGCGGGGCCGCGAGGTGCATGGCGGACCGGAACGCCGCACCCACGACCGGGTTTCCGCCCGCCCTGCGCTGCACCCGCTTGACGTACCAGGCCGAGGGCCGGTCGAGCGCACGCGCGCGAACCGCGTTGCCCACGGCGCCCGGCATCTTCTTGTCCGCCCCCGCCGAGATGTCCCAGGCCTGTCGCGAAGAGGCGAGGATCGCCCGCTGAACGCGCAGGGTCGAGGGCGTACGGCGCCGGTCCGCCAGCGCCTCGCGCAGCGCGACGGCGTTGAGCGCGGCGACCGTCATGCCCTGACCGTAGACCGGGTTGAACATGCACAGCGCGTCGCCGGTCGCGAGGAAACCCGCCGGGCGGCGGCCCGGACGGTCGTACCGGCGGCGGACGTTGGCCAAGTCGCGGAACGAGCGCACGGGCGACTCCGGCTCGGCCCGCTTCAGCCAGTCGTGCAGGAACGGATGCGGGAGCGAGACGGCGAAGTCCGCGAACTCCTCCTCGTTGGAGGGGGGTTCACTCCCGCGCAGCCCCGCGAGCGTGACGAGATAGCGGCCGTCCTCGATCGGCAGCGCGACGCCGCCGCACAGCTGGGCGGGGTCGGGGACGACGTAGTAGCCGACGGTGTCGGTGGTGCCGTCGTCCTTGCCGGGACGGTAGACGCGGCTCGCGTAGACGAGTCCGCTGTCGAGCCTCTCCTCCGGGGCCGGATCGGCGCCGACGGCGGAGAGCCACGCGGGCGCCCGTGAACTGCGGCCCGAGGCGTCCACGACCAGATCGGCTGCCAGCGCCCGGGTGACGACACCACCGCGGGCCGCGGCGCCGTTCCTCGCCGCGTTCTCGGCCATCTCCTTGGTCGCGGCGCCGCGCTCCCGCAGCAGCACGCCGGTCGTCCGGAACGCGTCGCCGAGCAGGCCCACCACCTCCCTACGCTGCACCGTCCTGATTCTCGGATCGGCGAGGACCCTGCGGCGCACGACCCATTCGAGGAGCGGACGGGAGGGGGTGAGGAGATGGTCGGTGGCGGGCGTACGGCGGTACCAACTGCCCGCCTGCCACTGGACCATGTCGCTCGGCATCCCCACCCGGGGCGCGCCGTGCACCCGCAACTCCCCGACGACCCCGGGGAGGAGAGCCTCCAGCGCCAACTGTCCACCGCCGAGCAGTATGTGGGTGTGGCTTCCCTGGGGGACACCGGAGCGTGGCCGCGCGCCGTCGGGGAACCGGTCGCGCTCGACGATCGTCACGCGGTCGGCGTGCGCGGCGAGCACATGCGCAGCGAGCAGGCCGGCGACGCTGCCGCCGATCACCACCGCGTGGCGTTCGGGCCGGCCGGTGCGCCGATAAGGAGGGGTCCGGTCCTGGGGGCCGGATTCCCGGCCGTCCCCGTCGTCGTCCATGGCCATGTCTCCGGTTCCGTACGGCAGTTGATCGCGAGGGTCCAGTATGTCGGAGCCCGCGCACGGTGCCGGACGACCCTCGGCGCCGGGGAACGACACCGTCCGCCCAGGGCCCGTCCGACGGATCCTCGCGGGCCCGGGGCGTCCGGTGCGGCACCTCGCCGCGTCGTCGGACGCGTCCGGGTACGTCCGGTACGAGGCCCATCCCCCGCGAGGCGACCGACGCACCGCCCCGGTCGCCCCGGACCGATCCATGAGGATCCGCCGGAGGAGGCCAAGGGCCGGTTACGCGCCGTCGGACCCGGCCGGCGCGGTGCTCGCCTCGCGGAGCGCCTCGGTGAGCCACTCGACCCACATACGCTCCAGGTCGATTCCGGCCCGCAGCACCAGATGCCTCAGCCGGTCCGCCTCCGTCGGCCCGGCAGCCTCCGGCTCCGCGTCCGCTTCCGGCTTCGGCGCAGTCGTCCCCGTCTCCTCCGCCTTCGGCGCGAAGTCCCGCGCCTCGATGTCCCTGTACTCGGCCAACTGCCGCTCATGGAGCGCGAGATGGCGGCGCAGCTCGTCGGGGAGGCCGTCGGGAAGGTCGTCGATGCCGACCACCGCCGCCGCCCGCATCCTGAGCAGCAACGGGTCCCGTACGGGCTTCGGATCCTCCCGTGCCGACACCCATCCCGTCAGCTCGGCGCGCCCGGCCGGCAGCACCTCGTACTCCTTCTTCCGCCCCCGCGCCGGCCGCGCGGACTCCAGCGCGCGGATGTGGCCCGACCGTTCCAGTCTGCTGAGCTCCCGGTAGATCTGCTGATGCGTCGCCGACCAGAAGTAGCCGATCGAGCGGTCGAAGCGCCGGGTCAGCTCCAGGCCCGACGAGGGTTTTTCGAGGAGCGCGGTCAGGATGGCGTGGGGGAGGGACATGAGCGCATCCTAGAGTTCGGGGCGTCCGTCAGATCGTGGCCGCCAGCCGCGTCCCCTGGTCGATGGCGCGCTTGGCGTCGAGTTCGGCGGCGACGTCCGCGCCCCCGATGAGGTGCGCCGGGGCACCCGCCGCGCGGAGCGCGTCGTACAGCTCACGCCGTGGCTCCTGTCCGGCGCAGAGGACCACCGTGTCCACCGGCAGAACGGTGGGCGTTCCGTCGACCGTCAGATGCAGTCCCTCGTCGTCGATACGGTCGTAGACGGCGCCCGCGATCATGGTGACTCCCCGGTGGCGCAGCTCCGTGCGGTGGATCCACCCGGTGGTCTTGCCGAGCCCCGCGCCGACCTTCCCCGTCTTTCGCTGGATCAGGTGGACCGTCCTCGGCGGCTTCGTCCGTACGGGTTCCACGAGCCCGCCGGGCGAGCGGTAGCCGGTGTCGACCCCCCACTGCCGGAAGTAGGCCTCCGCGTCGAGGCTCGCCCGCTCGCCACTGTCGGTGAGGAACTCGGCGACGTCGAACCCGATGCCGCCCGCGCCGATGATCGCGACGCGCTCGCCCACGTCGGCGGCGCCGCGCAGCACATCGAGATAGCCGACCACGCGGGGGTGGTCGATGCCCTTGATGGCCGGTGTACGGGGGGTGACCCCGGTCGCCACGACGATCTCGTCGAACCCGGCCGCCCCTTCCGTCAACTCACCAGCCGTGACGGGGGTGTTGAGCCGTACGTCGACCGCGAGCCGCGCGAGCCGGCCGCGGAAGTAGCGCAGGGTCTCGTCGAACTCCTCCTTGCCGGGGACCCGTCGGGCGACGTTGAGCTGCCCGCCGATCTCGGCCGCCGCCTCGAACAGCGTGACCGAGTGGCCGCGTTCGGCGGCGGACACGGCGCAGGCCAGCCCGGCGGGACCGGCCCCGACGACCGCGACCCGCTTGGCACGCCGGGTGGGGGAGAGGACCAGCTCGGTCTCGTGGCAGGCTCTCGGGTTGACCAGACAGGAGGTGATCTTCCCGCTGAACGTGTGGTCCAGGCAGGCCTGGTTGCACCCGACGCAGGTGTTGATCGTGTCGGCGTGTCCGTCGCGCGCCTTGGCGACGAAGTCGGGATCGGCCAGGAAGGGCCGTGCCATCGAGACCATGTCCGCGCGCCCCTCGGCCAGCAACCGCTCTGCCACGTCTGGGGTGTTGACCCGGTTGCTGGTGATCAGCGGTACGGAGACCGAGCCCATCAGCGCCTTGGTCACCCAGGTGTACGCGCCGCGCGGCACGGAGGCGGCGATCGTCGGGATGCGTGCCTCGTGCCAGCCGATCCCGGTGTTGATCAGCGTCGCGCCCGCCGCCTCGATCTCCTTGGCGAGGGTGACGACTTCGGCCAGTGAGGAGCCGCCCGGCACCAGGTCGAGCATCGACAGACGGTAGATGAGGATGAAGTCGGGACCGACGCGTTCGCGGATACGGCGGACGATCTCCACCGGGAAGCGGATGCGGTTCTCGTACGTACCGCCCCACCGGTCCTCGCGCGCATTGGTCCGCGCGGCGATGAACTCGTTGACGAGATAGCCCTCGGAGCCCATGACCTCGACGCCGTCGTACCCGGCCAGCCGCGCCAGCTCCGCCGCCCGTACGAAGTCCTCGACCGTCTCCTCCACCTCGTCGTCGGTGAGGGCGTGCGGGACATGGGGGCTGATGGGGGCCTGGAGCGCGCTCGGCGCCACCAGGTCCGGGTGGTAGGCGTACCGCCCGAAGTGCAGGATCTGCATCGCGATCCGCCCGCCCGCCGCGTGCACGGCCGACGTCACCTGCCGGTGCCGCTCGGCCTCGGCCTCGGTCGTGAGCCGGGCGCCGCCCTCGTAGGGCCGCCCCCGGTCGTTGGGCGCGATGCCGCCGGTAACCATCAGCCCGACCCCGCCGTGCGCGCGGGCCGCGTAGAAGGCGGCCATGCGGGCGAAGCCGTTCTCGGCCTCTTCCAGGCCGACATGCATCGAACCCATCAGCACCCGGTTGGGCAGGGTGACGAATCCCAGGTCGAGCGGGCTGAGCAGACGGGGGTACGGGGTCGGGTACGGGTTCATCGTGGGGGCTCCTCGCGCGACGGCTGCGCCTCAGTAGTAGCCCGGCCGGGACACTTTGTGCAACCAGTTGCACAAAGTGTGGCCCGTCTCTCCCCGCGTACCGTCGCCGACGCTCTCCCCGCGTACCATCCCCGAAGCCGGGCGGCGTCAGACCTTGCGGTAGCTGTACGCCTCCACGGCCGCCGCCTCCACCGCGTTCAGGTCCGCGCCCGCCGACGCCGTCACCACGGCCGCGACCGCGCCCTCCACGAAGGGCGCGTCCAACAGCCGTGCGCCCTCCGGCAGTTCGTCGCCCTCCGCCAGCAGCGACTTGACGGTCAGCACGGCGCTGCCCAGATCGACCAGGAAGACGACACCGGAGCCCCGGTCCACCCGGGCCGCGGCGCCCGCGATCAGCTCGGAACTCGTCCCGAGCCCGCCGTCCGGCGTGCCGCCGGCGGCGGCCACCGGAGCGGTCGTGCCCCCGCCCGCCAGCTCGACGGCCAGTTCGGCGACGGACTCCGCGACCGCCCGGCTGTGCGACACGATCACCACACCGACCGGCTTCTCGGTACTCATTCGCCCGCCGTCGCCGCGAGAGCCGCGATCAGCAGCGCGGAGGACGTGGCGCCCGGGTCCTGATGCCCGATGCTGCGCTCACCGAGATAGCTGGCCCGGCCCTTGCGGGCCTGGAGCGGCACGGTCGCCACCGCGCCCTCCTCGGCGGCCGTCGAGGCAGCCGCGAAGGAGGTGCCGAGCGCCGCCACCGCGGGCTCCAGCGCATCGATCATCGTCTTGTCCCCGGCCTTCGCGCCGCCCAGCTGCGCCACGGCGGCGACCCCGGCGCCGAGCGCCTCGGCCAGCTGGGCCCGGGTGACCTCGGCGGAGTCGGCGAGCTGACGGCCCGTACGCCGCAGCAGCGTCCCGTACAGCGGCCCCGAAGCCCCGCCCACGGTCGAGATCAACTGCCGCCCCGCGAGGATCAGCACGGCGCCGGGCGTCTCCGGCGACGCCTTCTCCAGCTCCGCGGTCACGGCCCGGAAGCCGCGCTGCAGATTGTTGCCGTGGTCGGCGTCGCCGATCGCCGAGTCGAGCTGGGTGAGTCGGTCCGCCTCCCGTTCCACGGAAGCGGCCGCCGTCGTGAGCCAGCGGCGGAAGAAATCGACGTCGAGCACCGGCTCGGAATCCTGGTCGGACACAAGGTCTCCTCGAAGAGCGTCGGGCGTACGTGACGGATGTACCCGCCCGCGGGTCAGCGGCCCCAGCGCAGGGCCGGCGTCTGCACCGGCGCGTCCCAGAGCCGCAGCAGATCCTCGTCGACCTGGCAGAGCGTCACCGAGCACCCGGCCATGTCGAGCGAGGTCACGTAGTTGCCGACGAGCGTACGGGCCACCGCCACGCCCCGCTCGGCAAGCACCCGCTGGACCTCCGCGTTGAAGCCGTACAGCTCCAGCAGCGGCGTACCGCCCATGCCGTTGACGAGCGCGAGCACCGGGCCGGTCGGGCGCAGGTCCTCCAGCACCGCGTCGACGGAGAAGTCGGCGATCTCACGCGACGTCATCATGGCGCGCCGCTCACGCCCCGGCTCGCCGTGGATACCGATGCCCAGCTCCAGCTCGCCGTCCGGCAGGTCGAACGTCGGGCTGCCCTTGGACGGGGTGGTCACGGAGCTGAGGGCGACACCGAAGGTGCGGGCGTTCTCGTTCACCTGCCGCCCGATCGCCTCGACCCGCTCCAGCGGGGCGCCCTCGTCGGCGGCGGCGCCGGCGATCTTCTCCACGAAGAGGGTGGCTCCCGTACCGCGCCGCCCGGCGGTGAAGAGACTGTCCGTCACGGCGACGTCGTCGTTGACCAGGACCTTGCCGACGCGGACACCCTCGTCCTCGGCCAGCTCCGCGGCCATGTCGAAGTTGAGGACGTCCCCGGTGTAGTTCTTGACGATGAACAGCACGCCCGCGCCACCGTCGACGGCGGAGGCGGCCCGCACCATCTGATCGGGCACGGGGCTGGTGAAGATCTCACCCGGACAGGCGGCGGAGAGCATCCCGGGCCCGACGAATCCACCGTGCAGCGGCTCGTGCCCGGAACCACCGCCCGAGACGAGCCCCACCTTTCCCTCGACGGGCGCGTCCCGGCGTACGATCACCCGGTTGTCCACGTCGACGGAGAGCTCGGGGTGCGCGGCGGCCATCCCCCGCAGCCCGTCGGCGACCACGGTCTCCGGGACATTGATGAGCATTCTCAACGGATCCTCCTCGAAAGGTCTACCAGCCAGGCCTCTGAGCTGGGTGCTAGCTGGTCGGTCGATGTGTGACGGGCCGTACGCCCTGGCGATCGGTGACGGTCCCTGGCGAGCTGACGCCGGCTTTCCTGACGGGTCACCAAGCTTGTTTCCTAGCCCGTTCCCGGCGCAATCAGTATCGAAGGGGCAGGCCTGATCGTGAAGCCTGGCGCGCGGGCATCGCGTGGCGATCCTTGAGCCCATCGCAAATCCCTCCTGACCTGGCGTTTTGTGAGTGCGCATTATGTGCGGGGTGGGTGTTACGGGCGGTATCCTGACGCTGAAATGACACTTGTGACGCTTATTCTGATTGAGTGTCAGGCGCACGTTGGTCAGGTCAGTCGGAGCCAAGGCGGCGAGCTACGGTGCAACGCTGAGGGCTTGTGACGCTCGAAGTGGAGTCGAAGGCCCTGCAGACCAGATGTCCCGGAAGAGACCGGCCTGTTCTCTGACCTGCTGCGATGGGAAGGCATGGGGCGCTGACAAGCAGAGACGGCCTTTCAGGTCTTTCATCCTCATGCCTGTTTATGCGCCCGGAAGTCCCAGAAGGCTCTGGCGCGCGCGTGAGATCACCGGGCCTCTTCAGCGGTGCCTCTCATGGGTGAGGACGGCCTTGGCGACTGACGTCATGCGGTTGGGGCTGATCCCGGATCTTCGGATGATCCGCCAGGACTTCGGCAATGCCATGCCACCGTTCGACACGTACACCGATGGTGCCGATGGGGATCCGGGGCGTGGACGCGGGGTTCCCGAAACTGCTTGCTGCTCTGCAACGTGCCGAGTCGCTGCTCACAGAAGCTCGGTGGTCTCTCGAACAGCGTCTGCCAGCGATGCCGTCGGAGAGTGAACCCGGTGGCCCAGTGTGAACGAGGATGGCAACGCTGCCGCATGCCAAGCATGGGCGGGCCGCACACGAGCTAGGCACTGTCCTGCCGCAGATGGTGCGCGGGGCCCTGGGCGGGTGCGGGCTCGGCATCGGTCTCGTGCGGCGCGGCGGGGGTGACCGGCGGGCCGCGGCGTCGAACGAGTCCTCGCCGCCCGGCCCGACCAACCGGGCCGTCCTCCGCCGGCTCAGCAGGGTGCAAGGCTGGACGACCGCGCTGCTGGTTGCCTCGGCCTCCGCGCGCCAGAGCCGGCGGCTGACGGCTCGTGGCGTGGCCGACGCTGCGGAGCGACAGCGGCTCGCAGGGCAGGCGTTCTGCCCCATCGGCGCCGGCCGCAGCGCACAGGAGGAGAAGTTCGGTGCCCGCTGTCTGGCCCGCCGCAGGGGGATCGGTCCACGATCATGGTGTGGGTAGCTGCGCCTGCGCAATCCAGGCCGCCGGCCACTTTCCCCGGGAGCGGGTCCTGGCACTCCGTGGCTCTGGGCGCGGCCGATCCGGACGTACAGGATGCGCCCGGCCCCCGTAGCCCACGTGTGAGCCGCCCCCGGGACCGATATTCCGTCCGGCGCCAGACCCCTGGGCTCGTACTTGTGTTTGATTTTCAGGAGGGGCGCCTCGACGCACTCCGCTTCCTACGCCGTGTCCAGGCCAGGGATCTGGAGCGCACCGATCAGTGGATCAAAGCCGAGAAGGAGCGCGTCGGAGCGTCGAGCAAGCCGCCCCCGCCCGCGACCGAGTGGGTCATCCAGCGGATGCCGAGCGGGACCCGGCAAGTGCTCCACACTGCGGATTGCTGGGCATCCGGGAAGGCGCAGACGGTGGACCGCAGTGAGGCGGCCAAGATGCTTACCGACGGGGCCGTGCCGTGCGACGTGTGCCCGCGTCGTGGCGGGGCTGGGGGCCGGCGGTTCGGGCGCGGCAGCGGTCAGACCGCTCACGGAGCGGCTGACGGAGCGGGAGCACGAAGTCCTCGCGCTGGTCGGCTGCGGGCTGTCCAACGCGGAGATCGGCGAGCGTCTCTATCTGGTCGAGGGCACGGTCAAGGCCCATGTCAGCGCGATTCTCGCCAAGTTGGCGGTGCGCAACCGGGTGGAGGCGCCGATCGCCGCGTACGAGGCGGGCCGGGTCGTCCCGAGCCCCGACGACCGGCCCTAGGGGCTGTCGTCGGGTCAGGCCGGGCTCGCGGTCCCTGGTGCGGGTGCCCTCTTCCCGTAGCCCCCGTAGCCCCCAGGGGCCATGGGAGGTGCCCCCTGCGTTGTCGTCGGCCGGCACGGCTGCGCCATGCCTCCCCCTCGGCCTTGGGATCGCACGTACCAACGAGACATCAGCCGCCGCCGCGGCGGGCGCCCCCTGATCCGGCCTGATCCGGACGACAGACCCCGGCCGAGGCCGACCGGGCGAGGCGGCGTCCCGCAGGGCGGTCCTGTCGCGGCACGCGTCAGCTCTCCTGAGGGTCCGATTCGTCGTCGTACGGGTCGAAGTACGGGTCCGCATCGGGATCGGGATCCGGATCGGGAGAAGTGTCGGCCGGGAGGCCGCCGCCCTGTCCGAAGGGGTCCTCCGTGCCCCTTCCCTGGCCACCTGACCCAGTGCCTCGCCCGGCGTCTGGCTCCCGGTGCGGCTGCTCCCACGGGACACCCTGCGGGGGCAGTTGGGGGTGCGTGTCATCGCCCCTCGGACCGCCGAGGCCGATGAACGGCGCGGCGATGAAGGTGGCCGGGCGGGACCCGGGGGGTGCCGAGGCACCCGAGGGCTCTCCGCCCCCGAGGGCCGGCAGTCCGGCGCCGGACACTCCGGCCACGGATGACCCCGGTCCGGACGTCCCCCGCTCGGGGTCTCCCGTCGCCCCGCCCGGAAGGTGGAACCAGGCCCGCAGGTCGTATCCCGCGATGCGTACGGCATGGAACGTAGGCGGTGAGAGCTGCTCGTCGTATTCGTTGCGTACCAGGCTCCGGTACAGGTCGTCCCAGAGGGCGAACGCCAGATCCGGTTCCTGCCGCGCCCTGAACGCCGACTTGAATTCCGCCGAGTCGAGCAGCCGGGTGGTGGCGACGACACCGTCCCCGGCGTAGCCGCCCGCGGTCATGTGGACATTGTCCACCGCCGCGGCGGCCCGCAGCCGCAGCCGGTTCTCGGCCGTCCTGCCGCCGTTGTCCGTGCGCAGGACCCTCTTCAACTCCCGCACCAGGGAAGGGATCACCCGCGTCTCCACGATCCCGGGCGGCAGGATCAGCAGCTCGCCGTCGCCCTGGGCCTGTCTGGCGCACGCGTCCCGGTCGATGCCCGCCGCCTCGCACGACTCTTCAAGGATCGCCAACAACCGTTCCTGGTCACGTATTTGGTTCGGCACCGTACGACGGGTCGAACCCTCGGTGTCGACCCCGAACGAGAGACGGCGTACACCACCGTACTTATTTGGCATCAGAACCTCGCTTCACTGGAGTTGCCGCGGCATTCTGAGCGCCCCGCGGGGGGAAGGAACAGCGCGAAGGCTGAATCGGGGGACGGGCCGACCGACGAGCGGAGTGAGACAACTCTGCCCGTTCCGCCGCCGGATTTCACCCGGTTCAACTACTTTGTTGTCTCTGTGGAACGGGGGGACGATTTTGGCTGACTTGACCGCGCCCGTGCTCTGCGTCGACTTCGGTACGAGCACCACGCAGGCGGCGCTGCTGAATGGTGACGAGGTGCGTCTGCTGCACGACCCGGTGGGCGGGTCGTCCAACTGGCCCTCCGCGGTGTACGCGGAGGGCGACACATTACTGGTGGGCCGGGCCGCTGAGAGACGTAAACGCGTCCATCCCGAGCGGTACCGGCACGAGTTCAAACGCGACCTCGGACAGCGCGCCCCGATCCGGCTGGGCGGCGTCTCGCGTACGGCCGAGGAACTGCTCACCACACTGCTGCGCAGGCTGCGGGCCGAGGCCGAGCGGCTGTCCGGATGGCCCGTCACCGAGGCGCTGCTCACCTTTCCCGCCTCCTACGGGCCGAAGGACCCCCGGCGCGGGGCCATGCTGGAGGCCGCGGCCGACGCCGGGCTCGGCGTCGCCGAGCTGCTGCCCGAACCGGTCGCGGCGGCGCTCTCCCCGCCGGCCGGGAAACCGTTCGTGCCAGGGGATCTCATCCTGGTGTACGACTTCGGCGGCGGCACCTTCGACACCGCGCTCGTACGGGTCGGGGCGAGCGGATACGAAGTGCTCGGGCACGGCGCCCTGGAGGACTGCGGAGGGCGCGACCTGGACGCCCGGGTTGCGGCGGAGCTCCAGAAGAAGTTCGCCGGTGTCCGCCCGCCCACCACCGCCGGGACCACCCCGGAGGCGATGCTCAGAGCCCAACTGGATCTGAACGACCTCTCGCTGGAGCTCAAGGAGCAGCTGAGCAGCGGTGAGAACGCGGAGGAGTTCACCCGTACCGACATCCAGGTCACCCTGGACCGTGAGACCCTCACGGCCCTGGCCACCCCGCTCCTCAACAGGACGATCGACCGCTGCACCAACCTGATCAAGGCGGCGGGCTGTGACCCCAGCCAGATAACGGCCGTGCTGACGGTCGGCGGCACCTGCCGCAGCCCCGTCGTCACCGATCACCTCACGCGCCACTTCGGTGTGCCGATCCGGCAGCCGGAGAACGCCCAGCACGCGGTGGTCCTCGGGGCGGCGGTGTGGGCGCGGGCCACGCCCGCACGCGTCATCCGGCCCGCCAGGCCCGCCCCCGGCATCACCCCGCTGGCCTGGGAACTGCCGTCAGGGCGTGCGGAACTCATCCGTCAGCAGGTCGCCACCGGCGGCTCCTTCCGGGCCGGTGACACCCTCGCGCGGATCCGGGACCGGGAGGGCGCCATCCACCATCTGATCGCCGACACCTCCGGGACGGTCGTCAACTGGCATGCGCAGGTCCGGCATACGGTGCACTCCGGCGACTGGATCGTCACCACCGCCGCAGGCGCGTCGGCCGCCTTCACCACCGCCACCCTCCAACTGCCCGCCGACCCGCCCCTGATGGTGTGGAGCGCGCATCAGGCCCCCGTGGGGGCACTCGCCTTCAGCCCCGACGGACAGTTCCTGGTGACCGCTGACCACTACGGGACCGTCATCATCCGGAAACTCACCACCGGCGAATCCGCCCCCACGGTCGAACTGGCCCGCCCCGTGACCGGGTTGGCCGTCGACTCCCGACGCGGTCTGATCGCCGCGGGACTGGAAGGGGGCGGAATCGAGATCTTCGATTTCGCGGCGGACACTCATCTGACGTCGCTCGACACGGAGGACGGGATCGAGACCATGACCTTCGGTGACCGCGGCGCCTGGCTGGCGGCGGCGGACGGGTCCCGGACGCTCGGCTGGACCACGGACAACTGGACGGAACTGGCCTCCGAGGAGTTGCGCGGCGACGCGGGCGGGCTGGCGACGCGCGTCGGCGACGCCTTGCTGCTGGGTGACGTTCGGGCGTTCACCCTGCTCGACACCCTCGGCGATCTGGATGACGGGCTGCTGCCGCTGGCTCTGTTCGGCGGGCTGACCGCCGACGGGGGAGCTCCCCTGGTGGCCGTCGCGCCGGGTGGGGTCCTGGCCGCCGGGCACCGGCCGGGCGCGGTGCTCAGGATCGACGCGCGGCACGTCGCGCAGGCGGCCCGGAGCGGCAGCCGCCTTCTGCTCGCCGGGTACACGGACCGCGACATCCAGATCTGGTCCCTGGCCGGCGGTGAGCCGCTCGGGGACCTGAGTGTGCCGGGGGAGGTGCTGTCGATGGCGTTCAGCCCGGACGGCGGCAGACTGGCCGTGGGCCAGGACGACGGCGCCGTCCTGATCTGGAACCTCACCGACGGCGCGCCGCCGGTGGCCCCCGCCGGGGGCACGTGGGCGCCGGGAAGCGGTCCGTCATGACGGACCTGACAGATCCCGTGCTCGCCATCGACTTCGGTACGTCGGGTACGTGCGCCACCCTGGCCGACGGCTCCCGGACCCGGCAGCTGCGCGAGCCCGCCAGCGGCAACTGGTCATGGCCCTCCGCCGTGTTCATCGACGGGAACCTCCCCCGGGTCGGCACCCTCGCCGTCACCCACAAACGCCTCGCGCCGGCCGACCACCGCGACGAACTGAAACGCTACCTGGGGCAGGACACCCCCCTGCGACTCGCCGGGCGCAGCTACCGCCCCACCGTGCTCGTCACGGCCCTGCTCCAGTCCGTACGGGCGGAGGCCGAGCGGCTGAACGGCGGCCCGCTCGGGCGGGCCGTCCTGACCGTCCCCGCCTCCTACGGCCCCGGGGACATCCGTCTGACGGACCTCCTCGCCGCAGCACACGCGGCCGGGATCCCCGCCCCCGAGGTGGTGCCCGAACCGGTCGCTGCGGCCTTCGCCCCCCTGGCGGGCGGCCCCCTGCCGCCCGGAACCACCGTCCTCGTCCACGACTTCGGCGGCGGCACCTTCGACACCGCGGTCGTCACCATCGAGGAGGACGGCCATCAGGTGCTCGGCCACGCCACCCTCGACGACTGCGGCGGACGCGACATCGACGCGGCCGTCGTCGGGTATCTGCGCGACGTCGGCGGCGAGGGCCTGCGGCGGCTCCTCGACGGCCCGGACGAGGCGGCCGACCGGGCCCGGATGGATCTGCGGGACTTCGCCCAGCGGCTCAAGCACCGGCTGGGCGCGGAGACGACCGCGACGGACGTGTTCACCCCCGCCGAGGTACGGCTGACCCTCGACCGCCAACGGCTCGACACCCTGGTCAGACCCCTGCTGGAGCAGACCACCGACCGCTGCGCCGAACTGCTCCGCACGGTCCGGTCGGAGCACACCGCGACGCGTCCGGAGGCACACCCCCCGCCGGTGGTGTCCGCGGTGGTGGCGGTGGGCGGGTGCAGCCGCCTGCCGGGGGTGTCCGAACACCTCGCACGCACCCTGCGGCTGCCGGTCCGCCAGGCCGAGGATCCACAGACGGCCGTGTCGCAGGGCGCCGCCGCCTGGGCCCTACGCGGAACCGCCGGGCGCGCCGGGCGCAGGACACCGTCCCTCGGCCCGGCCCAGGACCGCACGCCGCTCTCCTGGGCCCTGCCCCCGGGCGCGTCGACGCTGCTGTCCTGGCGGGTGCCGCAGGGCGGCCGGTTCACGGTCGGCTCGGTGCTCGCCCAGGTCCGCGCACCGGACGGATCACTCCTCGACCTCACGGTCACCCGCGCCGGAACGGTCACCCGTTTCCACGCCGGGGTCGGCGACCAGGTCCTCAGCGGGGACTGGCTGGTGACGACGACAGCCGGGTGACCCCGCCAAGCCCGGCTGATCAGCCCGGCCGGTCGACCCGGCCGGGCTCGTCAAGTTCCGCGAGGAGGTACTCGTACGACCGCACCACCACCCGGGCGGCCTCCCGGCTCGCTCCGGACAGGGCGCCGCCCTGCCAGCGCACCAGCCAGGTCGTGTGCCGGAGCCGGGCCTGCCGGCGCAGCTCCTCCACAGGGGTCTCCGCGGGCAGCCCGAGCCGGTCGGCGGGACGGCGCCCGAACTCGCCCACACACTGCCGGATCTCACGCGCCTCCGCGTCGCTGAAGCCCAGTGCACCGGCGTACAGCCGCCGCAGGGTGTTGAGCTGGGCGAAACCCGGTTCGTCGACGACCAGCGCCTCGATGACACCGATCGCCTCGTCCAGCGCCGATCGCTCCCGGGGACCGAGACCGGCGGCCAGCCGGGCCGGCATGGAGCGCACGCGCTCGGCGGCGGAGTCCAGCTTCAGCAGGGCGGCCCGGTGCCCGAAGTGCCCGGCCAGCCGGTCCCGCAGGGCTTCCATGCCGCTGTCGCGCATGAGATGGGCCCGCAGCTCCGGCACCGTACGCACGTGATCGCGCACCGCCTCGCAGGCCGAGTGGATGCCGTACGCGCCGAAGCGGGTCCACAGCCGCCGGCGCTCGGTGGCGTCGAGCGGCAGACCGGACCCCTCCGCGCAGAACATCGACGCCATCGACAGCGCCGCGACGAGGGTGTTCCCCGGTACGCCGGCCAGGGCCCGGAAGCTCGCCAGTGTGCTGTCGTCCAGAGTGCCCGCCGCCTGCCCTATCAGGCTGCACACCGGGGTGAGTTCGTACAGCCGCTGCTTCATACCGGGCGCCTCGCTCATGGTCCGCCCCGCCAGCGCGCGCCCCCGCTCCAGTGGATGCGGGCCGCCCGGCTGCCACAGGTGCTCACACTTGGTGAGGACTCCCAGAGTGGTCAGCGGGGTGGACGTGGCGAATCTCGGGCCGAGGAAGTGCGCGAGCAGATCCGCGTCGACGGTCGAGGGCCCCCGGATCGAGAGGACCAGGATCAACGCGTCCGCCGCCGAGGCGTGGCGCAGCGTCGACCGGTCGAGTTCGTCGGGGTCGATACCGAGGAAGTCGAAGGTGTTGCGCGAGTCCTCGACGAACCGGGAGTCCAGCCCAGGTGTGTCGATCAGCTCGAACTTCTTCAGATACGGCGCCCCGATCTCGGCGACGATCTCCGAGATCCCCCGCAGTTCCCCGGCGTACTCCTCGCGCCTGACCGTCAGCGATTCGAGCCGGTCCAGGCTGGTGGTGACCGGCGGCCGGCCGTCCTTGTAGTGGATCGTGAGGCCCGGTGTGTCACCGTGCCGGAGACGGTTGACGTTGAAGGTCAGTTCCTGCGAGCCGGTGGCGACGCGCTCCTCACCGATGAGCGCGTTCACGAGTGTCGATTTTCCGGTGCTGATACGGCCCACCACCGCCACCCTCATCAACCCGGCAGCCCGGTCCCTCTCGGCCTCCAGCGCTTGGCGCAGCAGGGCTGTGCGAGGGCCGCCGTCGGTCAGCGGCGTGAGCGCGGCGGCGAAGGCGGCCGCGACCCGTCTCTCCAGATCGTCCGCCACTACGCGCCGTCCCCCGTGCCGTCGAAGTGCCCCGCACTTCCGTCTTCCCGGCCTTCTCCGTCTTCTCCGCTTTCCGTGCCGGACAGTCGGCCGACCGCTGACGCCAGCCGGTTAACCTGGCTCTCCGCCTCCGCCAACGGGCGTTGCTCCTCGGTCAGTTCGGCCAGCCGGAGTGCGCCTTCCGCCTCGGTGCGCACGAGGGTGCCGCGCAGCCGGGGCAGTGTGTCGTCGATGCGCTGCCGTTCCCGGGTGATCCGGCTGTCCAGGTCCGCGCTGATCTCTCGTCGGAACTCCGCCATCGTCTGCTCCACCACCGCCCCGATCCGGTGGGTCTGCGTGCTCCTCGCGTCCTGGAGTGCCACGGAGAGTTCCCGCCGCCTCGCGGCCATCACCTCGGGCGGGATCTCCTCCGTGACCACCTCCTCCCACTCGGAGGCGGGGCGCACCTGCACCCTTCTGGTGAAGGTCTCGGTCCGGGGCGGCGAGAAGTAGTCCATGGTGGCCTCGGTGGCCCGCTGGAATCCCTTGCCCAGGATCCGGCCGATCCCGGTGGCGATCGCCTGCTTGCGGGGGCTGCGGGGGAGTGTGACGGTCTCCGTCACCGTCTCGTACTCCGCCTCCGTACGGTGGATCACCCGCCGGGTCGGCCGGTGCAGCCTTCCGAAGGCGCCGAGATCCACCACCGGAGGCGACGGAAGGCCGCGCAGGGCGCTGCCGGTCAGTTCGAGCCCGATCCGCTCGGTGATGTCGCGCTGGGTCCCGGCCGCCTGCCCGGCGCCCCATGTGCTCAGCGCGCTCAGTGCCACCCCCAGATCGCTGTTGACCCGGTCGGCGAGCTGGTCCGGTTCCTGGAGATAGCGGTCCACCTGAAGGTATTCCTGCTCGGCCCGCTGCCACACGGTGTCGAACTCGGCCGCCCCGCGCTCGCCCAGCCTCCCTTCCAGCAAGGAGAGTTCGTCCTGCAGCTCGGCACGCCAGGAGGCCGCGCCGTCCGCCAGTTCCGCCAGCCGCGCGGACTCCCGTTCCATCTCCTGCTCCAGGCTCTCGACCCGGGCGCGGCCGGTCTCCCGCTGAGCCTGTTCCTCCGCCCGCAGCGGTGAGAGAAGAACGTGGACGGCCGACTCCAGCTCGGACAGCGCCCCGCCGAGCAGTACCTTGGCCCGGTGACGGGCCAGCCGGGACCACACCGCGGCCTCCAGCCGGGCGAAGCCCGAGTGGTGCAGCAGGTCCCTGTTCCCCGTCACCAGGCCGGTGATCTTCGCGGTGCTCGAAATGGGCAGGACCTCGATGGCGGCCACGGGCTTCCCGGTCACCTCGGCGATCCGGGCCCGCACACCCGCCAGGAAGTCGTCCACGTCGGTGACCAGATCGATATGGGTGAGGGCGAACATCATCGCGTCCGGGCGGTCGGCCGCCCCGACCGCGTGCGCGGCCTGTGCGAGGAAACCGACCTCGCTGTCGGACAACGGCTCCTGTGCCGACGACACGAACAACACCGCGTCCGCCGTGGGCAGATACTGCTGGGTCGCGAGCGTGTGATCGTGGTACACCCCGCCCACCCCCGGCGTGTCGACCAGGACCAGCCCGGACGCGAGCCGGGGGTCCGGGAGTTCGATCTCCAGGAGCAGCGCCCGCTCGGCGTCCGGATGGGTGGTGCCCTGTGCCGCGTACGACCCGATCTGCGCGCGCTCGATCCGGCGGCGCTCGGGCGGCGCGGTCCGCCCCGGCCGGTTTCCCTGTCCGCTCCCGCTTCCCTCCGTCCCCGGCCCATGACCGGCGAGGGTCACATGGATACGTTCCTGATCCCCGTACGCGACCGTGGTGACCAGCCGGGTGGTGAAGAACATGTCGACGGGCAGCAGGTTCGGCTGCTCCAGGAGCGCGTTGAGCAGGCTCGACTTGCCGCGCTTGAACTCACCGCACACCACGACCGACAACCGCCCCGACGCGAGGCGTTCGCGCGCTCCGTAGAGCCGGTCCGTGGTCTCGCCCGCCGTGCCGCGCTCCTCGGCGGCCCCGGTGATCCTCGCCAGCAGGGAGAGGATCTCCTGCCGCAGAATGTCGTACTCAGCCATGCCCGGCCCCTGTCCCTTCCCCGGACGCGTCGAGCGCCTCCGAGACCCTTGATGCCTCAACCGATGCCTCAACCGCATCCGACGTCCCGGGCGCCGTGACGCGGTGCAGCAGCAACTCGTACGAACGGCGGAT
This sequence comes from Streptomyces sp. NPDC058653, assembly GCF_042716895.1. NCBI lineage: Bacteria > Bacillati > Actinomycetota > Actinomycetes > Kitasatosporales > Streptomycetaceae > Streptomyces > Streptomyces sp. NPDC058653. The sequence continues at coordinate 18,441 of NZ_JBHXRM010000071.1, forward strand.
CACCCGGACCGCGCCCCGCGAGGCGCCACGGTGCTCGCCCAGGGCGTCCGCCCGCGCCCAGCGGCCGATACCGGCCCCGGCCTCCTCCGCCAGGCCCCCGGCCGCCGTGCCCTCCGGCAGCCCGAGCCGCGCCGCCGGTGAGGTCCCGTGCTCGCCGGTGACCCTCAGCAGCTCCTCTGTCTCCCGTGCGCCGAGGGTCAGCCGGCCGGCGTAGTGGTCGCGCAGAACGGCGAGTTCCAGGAAGGCGTGTTCGCGGAACTCCAGCGCGGTCAGGTCCGACAGGGCCGGTCGGGGACCGGCCGGCAGCCGGCCGATGAGCGAACGGGCCTGCTGGACGACGCGGTTGACCTTGATGACATCCGCCCGGTTCCCGAAGTGGTCCAGCAGCAACCGCCGGAAGCCCTGGACGCCACTGCGCTCCAGCAGCTCCGCCCGCAGCGCCCCGATGTCCTCACGGTCCTCGCGGACCAGACCGCAGGCGGTCACGATCCCGTACGCACCGAACCGGGCCAGCAGGGCGGACCTGCGTGCGGCGGGCACCGGCACGTCCGGGAGCTCCCGGCCCGCGAAGTGCGGGCCCCGGCGCACGTGCCTGGCCAAGGCGTCCCGGTCCAGCCGGGAGAGTGTCACCAGATCCGTGTGGTCCTCCTCGGTGAAGGTGCTCGCCGCCGAGCCCAGCAGCCCGGCCACCGGCCGGAGTTCGAACAGCAGCCGCCGCGCCCCCGCCGACTCCATCAGGAACTCCGCGACCCGTCGCCCTTCCGCGAGGGGGTCCGGAGCCTGGGGCCAGTAGTGCTCCACCTTGGTCAGCGCTCCGACCGTGGTGACCGGTCCCGCCGTGTCGAATCCGGCGCCCGCGAAGTCCTTGAGCAGCGCCGCGAATTCGCCGGACAGCCCCCGGTCGAAGACCGCGACGAGCGCGTCGGCCCGAGCGGCGTGGCGGACCGAGGCCGCGTGGACCTCGTCGCCCGAACGGCCCAGCCAGCGGAGGGCGTTGGCGGAGTCCTCGCCGTAGGTCGAATCCAGCCCCGGGGTGTCGATCAGATCGTGCGCCAGCAGCTGAGGACTGGGATGACCGATCTCCAGATGGTCGATACGCCGCAGCAGCGCCTGGAGTTCCGGGTCCCGGGCCCGTGCCCGTACGGCCAGTCGCTCCATTTCCTCCAGGGGATACGCGGCGGGGGGCGCGCCGTCCTTGTGGTGCACGATCAGCCCGGCCGGGTCCGCGTGCCGGAACCGGCAGACGTTGAAGGTGAGTTCGAGCGCGTGGGTGGGGGCGGGAGCCGCGCCGAGAAGGGCGTTGACGAGCGTGGACTTGCCGGAGCTGATCCGTCCGACGAGGGCGATACGCATCCGTGCCGCGAGCCGGGCCCTGCTCTCGGCCAGCAGCCGGCGAACGTCCGCCACGGGCTCGCCGCCCGCGGCGGAGAGCGCGGCGTCCGCCCGGTCGAAGGCCGCGTACACCCGAACCAGATCCATCAGCTTCCGGCCTCCCCGCTGGCGTCCCCGGCCCCGTCCTCGTCTCCGCCGCCCGGGTGCTCGTCCCGGTGCTCCCGGTCCGCGCCCGGACGGGTGGCCTCTTCGCCCATGTCCTGGAGCCGGTTCAGGGTCCGCTGGAGGGGGATCCGCTCGTTCTGGAGCCGCTGGACGCGCTGCTCGGCGTCCTGCTCCTGCGCCTCGTACGTCTCCCGGATACGCACCAGGGACGCGTTGACACTCTCCCGTTCCTGCGTGATCCGGCTCTCCAGTTCGGCCACCACGGCGGTCGACATCTCCGCGACGAGCGCGTCGACCGACGCCCGGAGGTGCGTCTCCTGCGACTTCCGCAGCGGAGCCAGCGTCTCCTTCAGGCTCCCGCGCTCGGCTTCCCGCTCCTGCTTCGCGGCCTCCTCGGCGGAGTGTCTGTGTCCCACGCCCGCGCCGAACAGCGCGCCGACGATCGACCCGGCCCAGGCACCGAATTGGGCGCCCACGGCCGTCCCCGCGCCGGGCAGGAACAGCGTCCCGAGGAGCGCGCCCACACCGGCCCCGGTGCCCGCCCCCACGACACCACCGGCGCCCGCGACGACCGTCACCTCCCGGACCCGCCGCCCGAGGGAGTGGGGCCGCTCGTCCTGGCCGACCCCGGTCCTGACATTCACGGGCGGCACCGGCGGGTCCGGGAGCCGGGTGAACCGGGGGCTGCCGAGTGACAGACCGCTGCTCAGGGTGAACTCGCGCAGAATGCGGGCGGCCTCCCGGCCCGCGGTCTCGTTCAACGTGGCCACCAGACCCGCCGCGTCCAGGCTGATCTGGCGGACCAGCGCGTCGGGGTTCTTCAGATACTCCTTCTGGTAGAGGTAGTCGGCGTACGCGGTGAGCCATATCTGGTTGAGACCGGCGGAGGCTTGGCCGCGGAGATCCGTGCGGACGGTGTTCATCGCTGCCGTCAGCTCCGACCGCCAGAGCGAGTTCGACCTGCCCAGCTGTTCCAGCCTGCCCTGACGGGCGACGTAATCGTCCCGGAGCTTCCCCAACTCGGCCTTCGTGGCGCGCCGTTGGGCATCGATGGCCGCGTCGACGGGGTCGATCAGGGCCTGCGTACCGCTTCCGAGGGCGGTGAGCGCGTCCCCCAGCAGCACTTTGGTTCGGCGCCGGTTCAGCGCGGCCCACAGGGCGGCCTCCAGAGCGGCGAAGTTGCTCAGCTCCCAGTCCGCCGTGTCGCCGTCCGCCAGGTGGTCGAGTCGGGCCCGGGCGGAGACCGGGACGATGGTCAACTCTCCGGCGGGACGGCCGGTGGCTTTCACGACCTTGTCGGTCAGAGCCGCCAGGACCTGGTCGTACGCGCCCACCAGGTCTGTCTTCGTCAGGACGAATATCTGGGCGTCTGTGTCTCCGTCGACCTCGGCGGCGTCGCTCGCCGTTTTGATGAAGTCGGACTCGTGCTGCGTCAGTGGCTGAGTGGCGTCGGCCACGAACAGCAGCGCGTCGGCCTGTGGCAGGAACGCGAGGGCCACCGCCGTGTGCTCCTCGTACATACCGCCGACGCCCGGTGTGTCGACCCACCGGATCCCGGACTCCAGGCGGGGGTTGGGTGTCCGGATCTCCAGCTGGAGGGCCCGCCGTGCGTTGTGCGGGTTGTGCGCCTCGGTGACGTAGTCCCTGATCTCCGACCTGCTGATGATCCTGCGGACGGTACGCGGCTCTTCCTGGCCGGGATCGCCGCTCGGGCCGTCCCCGCCGTGCCCCTCCGGGGCGACCGTCGGTTCGTCTTCCGGTTCTTCGCCCTCCAGGACGACGGCGATCTCTTCCGTGGCCCCGTACTCCACGGTGGTGACCAGACGTGTGGTCAGCACCGTGTCCGTCGGCAGCAGGTCGGGCTCCCCGAGGAGAGCGTTCAGCAGTGTGGACTTGCCTCGTTTGAACTCGCCGCAGACCGCGACTGTGAGGCGTCCCTCGGTCAGCCGCCGCCGGGCCGCGTGGAGCCGTGCGGCGGTATGTGCCGCACCGGTGGTCTCGGCGGTTGCGGTGACCGTGTCGAAGAGGGCGAGAAGTTCGGAGCGGAGCGATTCGTAACTGCTCATGACGGATGTCCCCCATCCTCCGGAGCGAGCGTTCAGGCGAGGAGCAGCACCAGGACGACGAGTGCCACCGCGAAGGCGGCCAGCGCCAAGGACACCTGCACGAGCAGGTGTTTGCGCCACGCGACCTGGCTCATGACGACGAGCTGACGGCTGAGCATCGGGAGCAGGTCCTCCTGCCCCAGGGCGGCCCGGAGCCGTACCGGGTCCCAATGCCGTACGTGTCCGAAGTAGATGAAGTTGTCGGGGGCGGCAGCCCGCGCCGCCCGTGTCCGCAGGCGCGGCTGGATGGCGACGATGGCGCACAGCGCGCCGATCAGCAGGGCCACCAGCGCGATCAGCACCAGGGAGCTCAGGGCGCCGTCCACCCGGCGGCCCGCGAAAGAACCATCCTTGGCCAGGGACGCCAGCCCGGCGGCCGATGCGGCTTCCAGGGTCAGGGCGAAGCTCGCCTTGTTGTCGACCCGGGCGGTCCAGTCGCCGAGCGCCTGATGAATTCGCCAGGCGTTCTCCCGGGCCTCGGCGGTCGTCGGCGGCTGCGCGGACGGCAGGGCCGGCGTGGGTGTGAGCGCGGGCGGCGCATGCGGTGGAGGTGACGGGTCGTCCGGTGACGGCGATAAAGGTAAGGGTTCGTTCCGAGCCATGTGCCGCCTCCCCCGATGCGCCTTTCGGCTTGGCTCACATACCCAATCACTTCCGGGCACAAGCCACCGGCGAATCCGGGGAATTCGGCACGACCGCACCACGGGGCGCAACGCCCGTGTGTGACGACGGGCCCCGGAAACGCGACAACGGCCCGCGCCAAGGGCGCGGCCCGCCGGACCCGCGACACCGCCCCCGCCACCTGGGGACCGAGCGCCCACCTCGTCTCCCTCCAACCCCTGTCCACCGAAGCCTCGGGCGCCGTCCTGCGTGACGCCGCGCCCACCGCAGGCACAGCCGAGGAGGCGGCCGCGCTCGGGGAGCGGCTCGGCGGACCCGCCCTCGCCCTGGACACAGCGGGCCGCTACCTCACCCATCCCACGAGCCGCTACCGCACCTTCGCCGCCTACCAGGACGCCCTGGATACCGAGTTCGGCGACCTTGTCGGTGCCGAACACCCGCAGGCCGCCGACCCGGACATCGCCCGCACCGTGGTGCGGCACACCTTCGATTTCCTCCTGGCCCAACTCCACGACGACGGCTACACCCTCGCCCGCCCTGCCCTCTTCCTCCTCGCACTCCTCGAACCCACACCCGTCCCCCGCCTCCTGTTCACCCCCGGCCGGCAGGCCACCGCCGCCGAACTCGACGCCGCCCTCGCCGCACTCCACCAGTACGGCCTCATCAATACCCCAGCCACAATGCTGGTCGGTGGCGGGGATGCACTCACGGTCGGGCAGGTCGAGGTGCACCCCCTGGTCCACGACGTCATCGCACTCACCCCACCCCCGGCACCACCTGCCACACCGCCCTCGACACCCACCTCACCCAGACCGTCCAGGACACCACACGTCTCACGCAGCGCGGCGGTGCCGAAGGCGGCCGCGTCCAGCAGGTGACGTCGTCGGCGCGCTTTCTCGTGGTCGTGGACCTGGTCGCGCAGGATCTGCCACGCGTGTGCCTCGTAGTTCTCACTGGCCAGGACCGGGGACCACTTGAGGCAGATCCGTTCGAAGGCCGCGTCGGTCGCCTCTTCTGCATCAGCCCAGTTGTGCAGGAACGACTTGGCGCACCGGTCGTAGCCGGTCGGGCGCATCTGGTGGAACGCAGCGAAGTCCAGCGGCAGGAGACGGGGGTGACGGGACATCGGCTCGGCGCCGGGGATCTGCGGGGTGGTTTGCCTGCGGATGCGGCCCCGAGCCGCGCCTGGCATTGTCCGTTTCCACGGCCCGGCCCTCACCGGATGACCCCCGTCCTCTGCGGAAAAGCTCCTACGCTTTCAGCGCTTCCACGCCGCCGCGCAGGAAGGTCATGACCGCGACGATGTCGGAACGTGCCGGGGTGGGGCCGAGGGAGGAGCAGAGCGCGGCCGCGGCTGCGGCCGTCATGCCGGCGTCTCTTTCGTCGGGAGGTGAGGGCATGTCCTCGACCAGGCGGCGTGCCCCTCTCTCCACGATCTCGGCCATGCGCGCCTTGTAAGGCGCCTGGAGTTCCGGGTTGAGCGCCAGCAGGCGTGCGGTGAGTGCGTTCGCCTCGTGCGGATGGTCCAGTTCGCTGTACAGCCACTGCTCGACGGCGTCGATGATGCTCCACCCTGGTGCGCGTTCGCTGATGGCGGCTTGGAGCCGGGCTTCGAGAGCGTCGAGGTGGGCCAGCGCCATGCTGAGTTTGCCGGGGAAGTACAGGGTGACCGTCCGTCGGGACACCTCGGCCTTCTCGGCGATGTCGGTGATCGTCGTCGCCTCGTAGCCGTGCTCGACGAAGAGGTCGTGGGCCGCTCGCAGGATCGCTTCCCGTTTCCGGTTCTTGTTCCGCTGCCGCAGGCCGTCCTCTGTCATGAGTCCGACTCTACCATCAGGGCAATTTTACACTTGGTGTAATTATGCCTAGGGTGCATGTGTCGGAGCAGCAGCGCGGCACAGGGCTCCGTGGACCTCACGTGTCCATGGGGCCTTCGACCGTGACGTCACAGAGGAAGCGGACATGAATCAGCCATTGGCCGGCAGGATCGCCGTCGTCACGGGAGCGAGCCGTGGGGTGGGCAAGGGCATCGCGCTCGAACTCGGCGCGGCCGGCGCGACGGTCTACGTGACGGGCCGGAGCGTGACCCGTGGTGCCCTGCCCGGCACCGTGAACGAGACCGCCGCTGCGGTCACGGCACTGGGCGGTAGGGGCATACCCGTTGTCTGCGACCACCGCAATGACCGGGAGGTGGCGGCTCTGTTCGAGCGCGTACGCGCGGAGGCCGGCCACTTGGACCTGCTGGTGAACAACGTCTTCTCGTCGCCGGACCTCGCCGCGTGGCTCGGCAGGCCGTTCTGGGAACTGCCCCTCGCCGCGTGGGATCAGGTGATGGACATCGGTACCCGGTCGCACTACGTCGCCGGCGTCCACGCGGCGCCCCTGCTGTTCGCGGCGGGCGGGGGACTTGTCGTCAACATCTCCTCGGCGGGCGCGCGCCAGTATTCCCACACCACCGCGTACGGCGTGGGAAAGGCAGCGCTCGACAAGATGACGGCCGACATGGCGGTGGAACTCCGACCGCGCAACGTGTCCGTCGTATCGGTGTGGCCCGGCCTTGTACGGACCGAACTGGTCGATGCCGCCGCGCGCACGGCCGACCACGGCCGCGTCGAGATCGAACTCCCCGGCGAGGGGAGTTTCGACGTCAGCGCGGCAGAGTCGCCACGATTCGTCGGGCGGGGCGTGGCCGCACTGGCGACGGACCCGAACATCCACGACCGCTCGGGTTCCGCAGTGTCCACACACGACCTGGCCCGCCATTACGGCTTCACCGACGCGGACAGCGCCACCCAACCCGTCTAGACGATTAAAGAGTTCTTTCATTTGGCGACGCTGCGGGTAACGCCCCGGCTGCGCAGCCATCGGCGCAGGCAGTGCAGTCGTTGTCGGTATGGAGTTTGGCGCCCCGCCCCCCGCCGCGCCCCCCCCCCGGCCGCCGGGACGATCGCGCCCCTCGCCGCGCCGGCCGCCGTCGCCGACAGAAGGGGGCACCACATCCGATTACACCGCCCTCATCAACAGGGACGCGGCGATGAGCACTGCCGTACCTCCGAACAT